>JASLFM010000082.1 GCA_030150585.1 Acidovorax sp. | reverse complement strand
CGCTTCCTGGATTTCCTCGCGGACCACCTGGACGAGCCCGCCTCCGTGGCATAAGCACATGCTGAAAGCTGCTGAGGCTCTCGGCACAATGAATGCATCGACTGCATTTTCCGGGATCCTCCCATGCGCCTCACCCTCGCTCGCCGCGCCCTGCTGGGCACCTTCGCCGCCACCGTCCTGGCCCTGTCCGCCCCTGCCGCGCATTCTCAGGGGGGCGAATGGCCGCAGCAGCCCGTCACCTTCATCATGACCTTCTCGGCGGGCTCGGGCGTGGACGTGGTGGCCCGCCACATCCAGGAGCCTCTGGGCAAGGTGCTGGGCCAGCCTGTCATCATCGATTACAAGACCGGCGCGGCCGGCAACATTGCCAGCGAGTACGTGGCGCATGCCAAGCCCGACGGCTACACGCTGGTCTTCGGCACGGCGGCCACGCACGGCAGCAACGCGGCGCTGTACAAGAAGCTGCCGTTCGACGTGGAGGCCGACTTCGTGCCCGTGGCACCGATCCTCGATGTGTCCAACGTGCTCACCATCAACCCCGCCGTGGTCAACGTGAAGACCGTCAAGGAGTTTGTCGAGCTCGTCAAGGCGCACCCCGGCAAGTACAACTTCGCCTCCACGGGCAACGGCACGGGCACGCACATGGCGTTTGCCGAGTTCAACGCGCGCATGGGCCTGGACATGGTGCATGTGCCCTACAAGGGCGGCCCCGAGGCCATCACTTCCGTGCTGCGCGGCGAGACCTGCTGCATCATGAACCAGGTGCAGACCGTGCTGTCGCACTACCAGTCGGGCAAGGTGCGCCTGCTGGGCGTGACCACGGCCAAGCGCGTGTCCGCGATTCCCGACGTGCCCACCATCGCCGAGAGCGGCCTGCCCGGCGCCAAGGGTTTCGACAGTTCGATCTGGTTCGGCCTGTTCGCGCCCAAGGGCACTGCGCCCGCGGTGGTCGCCAAGCTCAACCGGGCCGTCAAGACCGTGCTGGAAAACCCCGAGGTTGCTGCCCGGCTCGAAAGCGCGGGCAACAGTGTGCGTATCGAGTCGCCCGAGCAGTTCCGCGCCACCGTCAAGGCCAACCGGCAGAAGTGGGCCGAGGTGGTGAAGGCGGCGAATATCTCGATCGACTGATCCGCGTCACTTGCCAGGTTTGGAGGTCATCGCCACCGCCAGGGCGGCCACGAAGAGCAGCGCCTGCAGTTCCAGTGACCAGCCGCCCACCTGGTTGAGCGAGAAAACCTGGCCCCGGTGCACCAGCAGCACCGCCACCACCATGTTGATGGCCACGATCAGTGCAGCAGGCACTACCCACACGCCCACGAGCAGCAGCAGCGGCGCGACCACCTCGCCGATGTACACGCCGTAGGCCAGGAATCGGGGCAGGCCGTGGCTGGCGACCATGCCCTCGATGCCAGCGATGCCGTGCGTGATCTTGGCCCAGCCGTGCAGCAGCATCAGCAGCGCCAGGGTGGTGCGCAGCAGCACGACGCCCCCGTGCGGGTGGTGGAAAAGGCCCCAGAGCTTGTTCATGCGCTTTCTCCTGAATGTCCTGAAAGGGGTGCAACGTACCACTTCGTTGGCAGCAGCTCGGCCTCGTCGTGGGCTTGCAGGCGTTGCCAGTGCAGATCGGCATCTTCCACGAACAGGTCGCTCACCAGCGCCTGGGCCAGGCGCGTGGCGCCGATGCCCAGACCGGGAATGTCGCTGCCCAACGCGGCGTGCGACATCGTGGCCCCCCAGTTGAACAAATGCATGCGCGCGAGCGCGGCGGCCTGCTCGCCGTCGGCGCTTTGCAGCGCGAAGCCCTCGCCCAGGTAGGGGAAGCGCGCGGCCTCGTGCCCGCGCAGCTCAGGCGCCACGTGGCGCGCCCAGGTGTCGATGTGGGGCGTGTAGCGGGCCAGCTCCGGGCGGTCGAGCAGGTCCACGTCGAAGCCCGTGCCGAAGATGACGGCGTCGAAGCGCTCCATGCCTTCGGGGGTGGCGACTTCCACACCCTCGCGCGTGGGCCGCACGTCCTGCCAGCCGCAGCCCAGCCGCAGGGTGAAGGTGGCGTGTGCGTCGCAGCGGCGCACCGTCTCCCATGGCGGCGGCACCTGCTCGTCGAAGATGTAGGTGTAGAAGCGCCACTTGCGCGCATCGTCCAGCGCCGCGTAGCCGCGCAGAAAACCCGGGAACGACGCGGCCTTGCTCTTGTTCACCTGCGGCAGCACGGCGCGGCGCGCGAACTGCGTCACCTGCGCGCCGGCCTCCAACGCGCAGGCCGCGTTGTCGAACGCCGAGGCGCCCGCGCCCAGCACGCCCACGTGGCGGCCCCGCAGGGCCGCGAAGTCGATCGCGTCGGCCGAATGGAACACGCGGCCGTGCACCAGCGGGTCCTGCCGGTCGAGCGACGGGAAGGCAGGCCAGCGCGGCGCGCCGCTGCCGTCGCGGCCCAGGGCCAGTACGAGCTTGCGGGTGCGCACGGTCTCGCTGCCCTGGGGGCCTTGCAGCTCTGCCACGACCAGTCCACCTTCGTCGCGCACGGCGATGAGGCGCACGCCGTTTTCCACGGGCACCTGCGCCGTGTCGCGCACCCAGAGCAGGTAGTCGCGCCAGTCCACGCGGCCGATCTTGTGCAGCGCGGCCCAGCCGGGCGTGGCGGGGTCGAGCGGCGACACCTCGCCCGTGCCGTGCTGCGCCTCGTACCAGGCACGGAAGGTGAGGCTGGGCACGCCCAGGTCGGGCCCGGTGAGCTGCTTGGGGCTGCGCAGCGTGAGCATGCGCGCGTAGGTGGCCCAGGGGCCTTCGTCGCCGCGCGCGGCGGCGTCGATCACGCGCAGGCGGCGCACGCCCTCGCGCAGCAGCGCGAACGCGGCGGTCTGGCCGCACATGCCGGCGCCCACGACGAGCACATCGAGCGGCGCGGTGGCCGCGGGCGCGGGCATCCAGTCGGGCGGTGGGTAGTTCAGGCGTTCCAGGTCGGCGCGGGCCTGGGCCGCCAGGCGCTGCAGGGCTGCCGCGTCGCGCGGACTCGCCAGCGACTGGGCCGGGACGGGGGGGAGTGAAGAAGAAGTGGTCACGGGCTGAAGATAATCGAAGGATGATCCAACTTGACTGCTTCTACAGCCTTTCTTCGCCCTGGGCCTATTTTGCAGGGCCGCAGTTGCAGGACATCGTGCGCCGCCACGGCGTGCGCCTGGTGCTCAAGCCCTACGATTTCCAGGCCGTGGTGCCCCAGACCGGCGGCATCCCGCTCAAGACCCGCCCCGAGCCACGCCGCTCCTATCACGCGCTCGAGCTGGCGCGCTGGCGCGACTACCTGGGCATGCCGCTGAACCTGGAGCCCGCCCACTACCCCAAGGGCCAGGCCGGCGATCCGAATTGGAACAAGTACCCGGGCTGGATGGTGATCGCCGCCCAACTGCAGGGGCTGGATGCCTTCCCGCTCTCGCACGCGCTGCTGCGCGCGCTCTGGGCCGAGGAGCGCAACACGGCCGACGCGGCGGTGCGCATCGCCGTGGCCGATGCGGCGGGCTACGACGGCGCGGCGCTGCACGCGCTGGAACAGGCCCCCGAGACGCTCGCGCAGTACCAGGCCAACAGCGACGAGGCCGTGCGCCAGGGCGTGTTCGGAGCACCCACGTTCATCCTGAACGGCGAGCGCTTCTGGGGCCAGGACCGCCTGCATTTCGTGGACCGTGCGCTCGACCGCCTGCGCTGCCAGCGCGGATAATCGGCCCCCATCATGCAGATCCGCTTCACCAAGATGCAGGGCGCGGGCAACGACTTTGTCGTGCTCGACGAGACGCAGGGGCGCCTGGGCCTGTCCGCGGCACAGTACCGCTTCCTCGCGGACCGCCACTTCGGCGTGGGCGCCGACCAGATCCTCACGGTGCGGCCCGCGCCGGCTGCGGGGGTGGACTTCGAGTACGTGATCCACAACGCCGACGGCGGCGAGGTGGAGCAGTGCGGCAACGGCGCGCGCTGTTTCGCGCGCTACGTGCGCGACAAGGGTCTCACGGACAAGGACCAGATCCGTGTGCAGACGAAGTCCGGTGTGATCGCCCCCCAGCTCACGGCCGACGGCCGCGTCACCGTGGACATGGGCGTGCCCGTGCTCGAACCCGCGCGGGTGCCGTTCGACAGCGTGGGGCTCTCCCCCGTGGCGCAGGGCGTGGGGGAGAAATGGCCGCTGCCGCTTGATGGCGCAGTGCCGCCAGCTACTATTTTCGTAGCGGTTGCGTCCATGGGTAACCCGCACGCCGTGCTGCTCGTCGGCGACGTGGACACCGCGCCTGTCGCGGCCTGGGGCCCGCTGATCGAGAGCCATGCGCGTTTTCCGCAGCGCGTGAACGCAGGTTTCCTGCAAGTCGTGGACCGCGCCCATGTGCGCCTGCGCGTGTACGAGCGCGGCGTGGGCGAGACGCTGGCCTGCGGTACGGGCGCCTGCGCGGCCGTGGTCTCGGGCATCCGCCTGGGTCTGCTCGACGCGCGCGTGGACGTGCAGACGCGCGGCGGCCGGCTCACCATTGCCTGGGCCGGCGGCGGCCAGGATTCCGTTTTCATGACCGGCCCCGCCACCACGGTGTTCGAAGGCCAGATCGAACTTCCCGACACGCTATGACCAGTTCCTCCATTCCTCCGATCACCGAAGAAGACATCGCCGAATACCTCACGAACACCCCGGGGTTCTTCGAGCGCCACGCCGAGGTGCTGGCCAGCGTCACGATCGCCAGCCCGCACGGCGCGCGCGCCGTGAGCCTGCAGGAGCGCCAGGCCGAGATGCTGCGCGAGAAGATCAAGGGGCTGGAGCAGCGCGTGATGGACATGGTGCGCCACAGCAACGAGAACGCCGCCATCGCGCAGAAGATCCACCAATGGACCTGCACGCTTGCGCGCGTGCACGATGCGCGCGACCTGCCGCAGGCCGTAGCGGAGGGCATCCGCGCCCAGTTCGACGTGCCCCAGGCCGCGCTGCGCGTGTGGGGCGTGGCGCCCCAGCACCAGGACGCAACCTTCGCCCAGGGCGCGAGCGACGATGCGCGCGCGTTCGCCTCGTCGCTCACCATGCCGTTCTGCGGCCCCAACCTGGGCTTCGAGCCCACGGCCTGGCTGCCGCAGGCGAGCGAAGTGCAGTCCCTCGCGCTGCTGCCGCTGCGCGAGGGCGCGATCGACAGCACCACGCCGGCCTTCGGCCTGCTGGTGCTGGGCTCGCCCGACCCGCAGCGCTTCGACGCGACCATGGGCACCGAATTCCTCGCGCGCATGGCCGAGCTGGCCAGCGCCGCACTCGCCCGGCTGCGTTGACGCCATGAGCGGCGCCGCACCCGACCCGGAGGTGGCGCGCTACCTGGACTACGTGCGCGTGGAGAAGCGCCTCGCGGCGCGTACGCTCACGCTCTATGCGCTGGACCTGGAGCGGCTTGCTCACTTTGCCGCCCAGGCCGGGGTGCCGCTCTTGCGGCTGACCAGCGCGCACATCCGCCGCTTCGTCGCTCAGATGCACAGCGGCGGGCGCAGCGGGCGCGGCATCGCGCTCATCCTCTCGGGCTGGCGCGGCTTCTTCACCTGGGCCGCGCGCCAGGGGATGGTGCCCCACAACCCCGTGCAGGACGTGCGCGCCCCCAAGGCCCCCAAGCCCCTGCCCAAGGCTTTGGCCGTGGACGACGCGGTGTGCCTGGCCGAGTACGAAGCCCCCGGCGACGACCCCTGGATCGAGGCGCGCGACGCGGCCATGGTCGAGCTGCTCTACGGCTGTGGCCTGCGCGTGGGCGAGCTCGTGGGGCTGGACGCAGCGCCCAGTGCCGAGGCGCAGCGCCAGGGCCGCGGCTGGATCGACCTGGAGGCGGGCGAGGCCCACGTGTTCGGCAAGGGCAGCA
>JASLFM010000012.1 GCA_030150585.1 Acidovorax sp. | reverse complement strand
GCATCTCGATGGGCTGGGTGAAGCTCAGGTTCACGCCCGGAATGCCCTCGGCGGCCGCGCGGATGGCGTCGATCAGCGCTTCCTTCGTCGCCAAGCGCCACTCCTTGCGCGGCTTCAGCACGAGAAAGCTGTCGGTGTCGTTCGGGCCCATGGGGTCGAGCCCCAGTTCATCGGCCCCCACGCGGGCGACGATGCGTTCCACCTCGGGCACCTGCTGCAGGATGCGCCGCTGCAACGCCTGGTCGGTGGCGCTGGATTGCTCCAGGCGGATGGAGGGCAGCTTTTCGACCTGCATGACGATGTCGCCCTCGTCCAGCGACGGCATGAACGACTTGCCGATGAACGGGAACAGCGCGAGCGCGCCAGCCAGCGCCAGCAGCGCCGCGCCGCCCACCGCGCGCGGGTGGCGCAGCGCGCGCTCCAGCAGCGGCGCATAGGCAGCTTCCAGCTTGCGCACCAGCCAGGGCGTGGCATGCTGGCCCGGGCGCAGCGCCAGCGAGGCCAGCACCGGAATCACCGTGAGCGACAGCAGCAGCGAGGCGCCGAGCGCGAACACGATGGTGAGCGCCACGGGGCCGAACAGCTTGCCTTCGAGCCCCTGCAGCGTGAGCAGCGGCAGGAACACGATCATGATGATGGCCACGCCCGCGCCCACGGGCGTGGCGACCTCCTGCGTGGCCCGGTACAGCGCATGCAGGCGCGGCGTGCCGGGCGGAACGGGGCGCGCCTCGATGTTCTCGACCACCACCACGGCCGCATCCACCAGCATGCCGATGGCGATCGCCAGGCCGCCCAGCGACATGAGGTTGGCCGACAGCCCCCACTGCCGCATGAGCACGAAGGTGGCCAGCGCCGACAGCGGCAGGATCAGCGCCACGACCAGGGCCGCGCGCAGGTTGCCCAGGAACAGCAGCAACAGCACCAGCACCAGCACGATGGCCTCGGCCAGCGCCTTGACGACGGTGCCCACGGCGCGCTCCACGAGGCTGCCGCGGTCGTAGAACGGCACGATCTTCACGCCCTGGGGCAGGGTGGCCTCGATCTCGGCCAGCTTCTCGCGCACGTCGCGCACCAGCTGGCGCGCGTTGGCCCCGCGCAGGCCCAGCACCAGGCCCTCGACGGCCTCGCCCTTGCCGTCCTGGCTCACGCTGCCGTAGCGCGTGAGCGCGCCCAGGCGCACTTCGGCCACATCGCCCACGCGGACGGCCTGGCCGCCTTGCTGGTGCACGGCAATGGCACGCACGTCGTCCAGGCCCGCGATGCTGCCGTCGCTGCGCACCAGCAGCGACTCCTCGCCGCTGGCCAGCCGCCCCGCACCGTCGTTGCGGTTGTTCGCGGCCAGCGCCTCCTGCAACTGCTGCAGCGACACGCGGCGCGCCGCGAGGGCGGCCACGTCGGGAACGACCTCGAAGGTCTGGACCAGGCCACCCAGCGTGTTCACGTCGGCCGCGCCGGGGATGCCGCGCAGGCGCGGACGGATAACGAAGTCGAGCAGCCGGCGCTTTTCGGCCAGGCTCACATCGCCCTCCACGGTGAACATGAACATCTCGCCCAGCGGCGTGGTGATGGGTGCCAGGCCACCGCTGATGCCCTGCGGCAGCTCGCCCATCACGCCGGCCAGGCGCTCGCTGACCTGCTGGCGCGCCCAGTAAATGTCGGTGCCGTCGGCGAAGTCGAGCGTGATGTCGGCGATGGCGTACTTGGCCTGCGAGCGCAGCATGGCCTGCTGCGGAATGCCGAGCAGCTCCTGCTCGATGGGCGCGACGATGCGTGCCTCGACCTCTGCGGGCGTCATGCCCGGGGCCTTGAGGATGATCTTGACCTGGGTGGTCGAGACGTCGGGGAAGGCGTCGATGGGCAGGTCGCGCAGCGCGAACAACCCCGCGCCCACCAGGCCCAGCGACAGCACGGCCACGAGCAGCCGCTGCGAGAGCGCGAAAGCGATCAGCCGGTGCAGCATCACTTGCCCTCTTCCTGGCCCAGGCCCAGCCAGGTGCCCTTGAGCGCGGCAATGCCGGCCACGGCGACCTCGTCGCCAGCTTGCAGGCCCCGGCGAACGGGCAGCAGGCCCTGCGCGAGGTCGCCCAGTTCCACGGGCGTGGGCACGAAGCCCTGCGGACTGCGCACGAACACATAGGCCTGCCCGGCCTGCCGCACCACGGCCTGGGGCGGCACGCTCACGCCGCCCGCAGCTTCCGGGGCCGCGGCGCGGGGCTGCACGGTCGCCTGCACGTACTGCTGCACGCGCAGGCAGTCCTCGGCCGCCGTGAAGTCGGCCCGCACCTGCACCGCCTGGTTGGCGCCGCTCACCTGCGGCACGATGGCTGCGAGCCGCGCAGGGGCCTGGCAGCCCGCCAGCGCCAGCGGGTCGCCCACGCGCAGGCTGCGTGCCTGCTCGGGTGTGGCCTGCAGCACGATGACAAGGCGCCCGCTGCGTGCAATTTTCGCCACGGGCATGCCCGCGTCGAGCCGCTGGCCCGGCACGGCCGCGACTTCGAGCACGGTGCCGGAGGCCGCCGCGCGCAGCGTCACCTGCGGCTGCAGGGGGCCGGCCGGGTCCACGCCCGCCAGGCGCAGCGCCTGGCGGCGCTCCTGCACCGCCAACTGGGCCTGCTCGTTCTGCGCGCGGCTGTCCTGCAGGCGCAGACCCGGGATGATGCCCTCGGCGTGCAGTTGCTCGTCGCGCGCGAGCCGCGTGGCGGCCAGCCGCGCCTGCGACTGGGCCTGCAGCAGCTCGCGCTGCCAGGCCAGCAGCTCGGGGCTGGCGAGCCGCGCCACGCTCTCGCCGGCCTTCACACGCTGGCCGGGGGCGACCAGCACCTGCTGCACCACGCCCGCGAGCGGGCTGCTGACCAGCTCGGTCGCCTGGGGCGGCAGCTCCACGGTGCCCTGCAGCACCAGGCCCGCGCCGGGGCTGGCGTTGGCCGGGGCAAGGCGCTGCGTGCGCACGCCGGCAGCCTGGGCCTGGGCGGGCGTCCAGGGTATGGGGGCGGCGGGTTCGGCGGCCTGCGCGAAGGGCGCGAGCGCCAGGAAGGCTGGGAAGAGGGCAGGGAGGAGGGTATGGATGCGGTGGCGCAGTTGCATGGTGGGGCCTTGGGTTCGCTGCGGCGAACGTCAAGGCGGACCATAGGGGGCGGACCTGAATCGAGCGTGAATGGAGGCGGCCAGGAGATCAGGAATACGCCTTGAGCTCCAGCACGGCCAGCAGCCCCTGCGCCTGACCCGGGGCGGGCGAGTGCAGCGCGAGGCGCCCGCCCTGGCGCTGGACGATGGTGTTCACGATCGACAGCCCGAGTCCATAGCCTGGCACGTGGCGCTGCGCCGAGCCATTGCCATCGCGCCGGTGGCGCTGCGTGAGTTCGCGGGCACGCTCGGGTGGCAGGCCCGGCCCCTGGTCGCGCACGCTGCAGGTGGCGGGCGCGGCGACCTCGATCACCACGGGGCCTTGGGGCGCGTAGCGCACAGCGTTCTCGACGAGGTTGCGCAGGGCGATGGCGATCGCGTCGAAGTCGCCGCGCACCCACACGTCCTCGTTTTCGGGCAGTACGAGCCGCAGGCGCTGCAGCAGGGCCGGGTCGGACCAGAACTCCTGCGCCACCACGGCCGCGAGCTGGCCGAGGTTCACGCGCTCGTGCGCGAGCGCGGCGCCCGATTCGGCGCGCGAGAGCTGCAGCAGCTTCTCGCAGCGCCGGCCGAGCTGGTCGAGCGAGGCCAGCGTGTCCTGCACGCCCTGGCGCGCGGGGCCGTCGCCCACCTGTTCGAGCGAGGTCTGCAGGCGCAGGCGCACGGTGGCCAGCGGCGTGCGCAGCTCGTGCGCGGCGTTGGCGGCCAGGGCGCGTTCGGTGTCGAGGGCGCCCTCCAGGCGCTGCAGCAGGTGGTTCACGCTGTCCACGATGGTCTGCAGCTCGGTTGGCAGGCCGCGCCCGGGCAGGGCGGCGAGGTGGTTGCCGTCGCGCTGTCGCAGATCGCTTGCGAGCCGGCCCGCGGGGGCAAGCGCGCGCCGCGGGACCGCGCGGATGAGCCAGCCCAGCAGTGGCAGCACCACGCAAAGCGGCACCAGCAGCCCCACGAGCGTGCGCATGCGCGCGGCGCGGCGATGGGCCAGCGGATCGCCCGCGTGGATGAACATGGGAAGCTGGGGATGGGCCAGGGTGTAGATGCGCAGGCCACCCTGCTCATGGAAGCCTGTGCGCAGCGGCACCTGCAGCGCCTTGAGCGGTGCGTCGGCCGAGCGCAGCAGCAGCTCGTTGCGGTCGTTCACCACCTGGTAGAGCAGCACGTCGTGCTTGGCGCCGCTGAGGTTGCTGTGCGGTACTTCGAGCCGGAACAGCGTGCCGTCGCGCTCTGAGGGCTGGCGGTGGTTGCGCGCGTCGTGCGCGGCAAGGTCGAGCAGGCGCTCCGCGCTCTCCACCAGGCCCGCGTCGAGTTGCTCTTCCAGCTCGTGCTGCATGTACCAGGCCGCGCCCACGCTCGTGGCGATCCACACGAGCGCGATCCAGGGCAGCAGCGCACGCGTGAGGGACCAGGAAAGGCTGCGGGCCTTCATTCCGCTCATTCGGTCGTATTGAGCTTGTAGCCCAGGCCGCGCAGCGTCTGGATGCGGTCGCGGCCGATCTTGCGGCGCAGGTTGCTGATGAACACCTCGAGCGTGTTGCTGCTCGCGTCCGCGTCGAGGCCGTAGAGCGCATCCTGCAGGCTCTCGCGCGTGTGGATGCGGTCGGGCCGCTGGGCGAGCACGCGCAGCAGCGCCCACTCCTTGGCCGTGAGTTCCACATGCTGGCCGTCGAGCAGCACGGCCATGCGGCCCAGGTCGATGGAAAGGCCCGGCAGCTGCAGCACGGCGCTGGCGGCGCCGCTGCGCCGGCGTTCCACGGCGCGCAGGCGTGCGAGCAGCTCGTCGGGGTCGTAGGGCTTGACGAGGTAATCGTCCGCGCCCGCGTCGAGCCCGCGGATGCGGTCGGTGATCTGGTCGCGCGCCGTGAGCAGGATGACGGCGGCCTCGGGCAGGCGCGTGCGCAGCTGCGGCAGCAGCGCGAGGCCCTCGCCATCGGGCAACTGCCAGTCGAGCAGCACCGCGCCCCAGTGCGCCAGCGGCAGCAGCGCGCGTGCCTCGGCCAGGCTCGTGGCGCGTTCGCACACGAAGCCCTTGGCTTCGAGGAAAGAGGCCAGGGCGCTCGCCAGAGGAAGATCGTCCTCGATCAGCAGGATACGCAAGCGGTGGTCTCCTCTCGTAGGGTGCGCGCGTGCATGGGGCGCATTGGGCCGTGCTTCGCTGAAGGCTGCCTGAAGATAGGGCGGGTGGCGAAAGGGCGCTTGCGCTGGGTCAGCGGCCGCGCAGAAACAGCGCGTCCAGCTCCTTCATGGAGAGCTGGCGCCATGTGGGCCGGCCGTGGTTGCATTGGTCGGAGCGGTCGGTCACCTCCATCTGGCGCAGCAGCGCGTTCATTTCGTCGAGGGTGAGCTTGCGGTTGGCGCGCACCGCGCCGTGGCAGGCCATGGTGGCAAGGATCTCGTTGCGCGCGCGCTGCACCACGGTGCTGGCGTCGTGCGCGGCCAGCTCGGCAAGCACGCTGCGGGCCAGCTCCACGGCGTCGCCCTGCGCGAGCGTGGTGGGCACGGCGCGCACGGCCAGGGTCTTGGGCGAGAAGGGAACGACTTCGAGGCCGAGCAACTGCAGCGTGTCGGCGTAGGCCTCGGCCGTGGCCACCTCCTCGGGGGTGGCCGCGAAGGTGGCGGGTATCAGGAGCGGCTGGCTCGCGATGCGCTCGGAGCCGTCGACCTGGGCCTTGAGGCGCTCGTACACGATGCGCTCGTGCGCGGCATGCATGTCCACCACCACCATGCCCTGGGCGTTCTCGGCCAGGATGTAGACCCCGTGGATCTGCGCCACGGCGCGACCCAGGGGCCAGGCGGTGTCGGCCACGGGCAGCGGGGCGGCGGGCGTGGGAGGCGCCCAGGCCACGGTGGCGGGCGGCAGGGCTGTTGGCTGTGGCACCGGGGGGGGCGGCGCCACGGGGGCGGATGGCGCCCACAGCGCCTGCAGGTCGCTCACGCGGTGCCCGGATCGTTCTTCAAAAACCATAGCGGCCTGCGTTTGCCGCATGGGTGCTGGGGCCAGTTTGGGCTCCCAAGGCGCGGCCGGGGCAGCGGGTTCCGCAGCGGCGGCAGCAGCTGCTGCCGCGCGCGGCGCAGCCAGCGCATTCTCGATGGCGTGGCGCACGGCCTGGTGCACCTCGCGGCTGTCACGAAAGCGCACTTCGATCTTGGTGGGGTGCACGTTCACGTCCACGCGCGCGGGGTCGATCTCCACGTAGAGCGCGTACACCGGCTGCTTCTGGCCGTGCAGCACGTCCTCGTAGGCGCTGCGCGCGGCGTGCGTGAGCACCTTGTCGCGCACGAAGCGGCCATTCACGTAGCAGTACTGGTGGTCGGCGCGCGAGCGCGCGGCATCGGGCACGCCCGCGCGGCCCGTGACGGTGACGGGCCCGGCGCGGTGCTGCACGGGCACGGACTGTTCCACGAAATCCTCGCCGAGCACGTCGGCCAGGCGGCGTGCGAGCGCGTCCTGCGCGTTCGCCTCACCCGGGGTGAATGTGGCGCGCCACTGCTCCACGAGCTTGCCCTCGTGCCATACGGCAAAGCCCACGTCAGGCCGCGCCAGGGCATGGCGGCGCACGGCCTCCACGCAGTGCGCGAGCTCGGTGGCGTCGCTCTTGAGGAACTTGCGCCGCGCGGGGGTGGAGAAGAACAGCTCCTTGACTTCCACCGTGGTGCCCTGGCTGCGCGCGGCGGGGCGCAACTCGCCGCTGCGCGCGTCGAGCAGGAAGGCGCTGTCCTGGCCCGCGGGGCGCGAGAGCAGGGCCGTCTCGGACACCGAACTGATCGCCGCGAGCGCTTCGCCGCGAAAGCCCATGGTGGCCACGGTTTCGAGGTCGTGCAGGTCGGTGATCTTGCTCGTGGCATGGCGGCGCAGCGCCACGGGCAGCTCATCGTGCGGAATGCCGCCGCCATCGTCCTCCACGGCAATCAGGCGCACACCGCCCGCGAGCAGGCGCACGGTGATCGCGGTGGCGCCCGCGTCGAGCGCGTTGTCCACGAGCTCGCGCACCACCGAGGCGGGGCGCTCCACCACTTCGCCAGCCGCGATCTGGCTGATGAGTTCGTCGGGCAGGTCGCGGATCGGGCGGCGGCTGGAGGCAGGGGTGCTGTCGTTCACCCTCGGATTCTAGGAGGGCTTGTGATGAACCCGGAACCGCGTGGAGATAATGCCCGCTCCGCCAACGCCACCGCAACGCCCTTCCATGGAACTAGTGACCTTTCTGATCGACTTCATCCTGCACGTGGACCGCTACCTCGAGGCCTTCGTGCAAAGCTACGGGCCCTGGGTGTATGCGCTGCTGTTCCTCATCGTCTTCGTCGAGACGGGTGTGGTCGTCATGCCGTTTCTGCCGGGTGATTCGCTGCTGTTCATCGTGGGCGCGCTGTGCGGCGCGGGGCTCATGAACTTTCCGCTGGCCTGCGGGGTGCTGCTCGCAGCGGCGGTGCTGGGCGACCAGTGCAATTACACGATCGGGCGTGCCTTGGGGCCCAAGGTCTTCCAGTGGGAGCAGTCGCGCTGGTTCAACCGCAAGGCGTTCGACCAGGCGCACGGTTTCTACGAGCGGTATGGGGGCATCACCATCGTGCTGGCGCGCTTCATGCCGTTCATCCGCACCTTCGCGCCCTTCGTGGCAGGCGTGGCGGCCATGGGGCGTGCCAAGTTCACGGCCTTCAACGTGGGGGGGGCGCTGCTGTGGGTGCTGGGCATCGTCACGGCCGGCTACTTCTTCGGCAACCTGCCCTGGGTCAGGCAGAACCTCGACAAGATCATCTGGGCGCTGATTTTCATTCCCGGGCTTATTGCCATCTTCGGTGCCTGGCGCGCAGGCCGCAAGACCCAGGCGGCTTGAAAGCACAACCGCCCGCGCACGGCAGGCCGTGCGCGGGCGGTTGCTCATGGCGGGCGATCAGCGGCTGCGCTGGTTCTTGCCCACTTCGTTACCGATCAGGGCGCCGGCAGCGGCGCCACCGACGGTGCCCAGCGTATTGCCGAAGAGGGCATTGCCCACGACCCCGCCGGCTACGGCGCCGACGCCGGTGCCGATCTGGGCGTTGGTGGGCCGGCTGGCGCAGCCTCCGAGGGCAAAGGCAGCCGTGGCAGCGGCGACGAGACACAGATGTCGGATGTTCATGGCATTCTCCTTGGGTTCGGGAGTGCCGTGCGGTGCCACAGAGGGCTGGTGTGCGGCGGCAGCTCCGTTGCTGGCAGTGTCGCGCGTTCGAGGTCCGCGCCGCGTAGGCGGCAAAGGCCGGTCCGTGTAGGACAAATTCTCAGCCTGCAAGCAGGCAGATGGTGAGCAGCAGGGAGGCATCCTCGACGGCCACGAGCGCGTGGGGCTGCCTTGCGCCCAGGTGCACGAAGTCGCCCGCGCGCATGCGCCGCGGCTCGCCGCCGGCCGTGAGTTCCACCACGCCTTCGATGCACTGCAGCGTGATCTCGCCGGGCACGAGGTGCTGGCGCAGCGCCTGGCCCCGCAGGAGCACGATACGCACGATCTCCAGTTGCTCTGCCTTGAGCAGCGCCGTGGTGGCGCTGGTGGAGAGCCGCTCGCCGAGCGGCTCCAGGTGGACCAATTGGCCCGATGCGGCGTGGGGCTGTGCCATGGCTGTCCTCCTTGGGTGGCCCCGGCCGCGCCCCGCTACACCGAGCGGCTGCGTGCCAAGGGCGGGTTCTTGGCGAAATAGCGCGTGATGCCGCGCATGAGCGCGTCAGCCAGTTGCTCCTGATAGGCGCTGGTGCGCAGCTTGGCCTCTTCCTCGGGGTTGCTGATGAAGGCCGTCTCGACAAGCACGCTCGGGATATCGGGCGCCTTGAGCACGGCGAACCCCGCCTGCTCCACGCGCGGCTTGTGCAGGCGCGCCATGTTGCCGATCTCGCCGAGCAGCACGCTGCCAAGCTTGAGGCTGTCGTTGATCTGTGCCGTGGTGCTCATGTCGAGCAGT
>JASLFM010000001.1 GCA_030150585.1 Acidovorax sp. | reverse complement strand
GCCGATGCGCCCAGCGTGCTGCTGGTCACGCCCTCGCTGCCCGTGAAATCGGTGGCCGAGCTGGTGGCCTACGCCAAGGCACATCCGGGCCAGCTCAACTACGCCACCAGCGGCAACGGCACCATCGTGCACCTGAACACGGCCGCCTTCGCTGCGCAGGCCGGCATCGAGCTGACGCACGTGCCGTACAAGGGCACGGCGCTGGCCATTCCCGACCTGGTCACGGGCCAGGTGCAACTGATGTTCGACTCGCTGCCCACCGGCATGCCGCACGTGAAGAACGGTCGCCTGCGCGCCCTGGCCGTCACCAGCGCCAAGCGCAGCGCGCTCGCGCCCGAGCTGCCCACGCTGGCCGAATCGGGCCTGCCCGGCTTCTCGTCGGTGACCTGGTTCGGCGTGTACCTGCCGGCCGGCGCGCCGCCCGCGCTGGTCGAGCGCGTGCACAAGGCCTTCGCCAAGGCCATCCAGGCGCCCGAAGTGGTAGCCAGCCTCGCCAAGCTGGGCGTGGAGCCTGCCGCGCCCAGCACCAGCGCGCAGTTCGCCGCCATGGTGCAGGCCGACAGCGCGCGCTGGGCGAACGTGATCCGCCAGCACAAAATCACACTGGAGTAACGCCATGCACAACGCACAAACCATGGACTGGGCCCTGCCCTACGCCTCGCACCGCAGCGCGGTAATGGGGCGCAACATCGTCTCCACCTCGCAGCCGCTGGCCGCGCAGGCCGGGCTGCGCATGCTGCTGGCTGGCGGCAATGCGGTGGATGCGGCCATCGCCGCCGCCATGGCGCTCACCGTGGTCGAGCCCACGGGCTGCGGCATCGGCAGCGACGGCTTCGCCATCGTGTGGGACGGCAAGGAACTGCACGGCCTCAACGCCTCGGGCCGCTCGCCCGCCGCGTGGACGCCCGAATACTTCGCAAAGCTCGGCGGCATCCCCGAGAAGGGCTGGAACGCCATCACCGTGCCCGGCGCCGTGTCGGCCTGGGTGGCCCTGTCCAAGCGACTGGGCAAGCTGCCCTTTGCCCAGCTGGCCGAGCCGGCCATCGACTATGCGCGCAACGGCTTCCCGGTCTCGCCCACCATCGCCAAGCTGTGGGCGCTGGGCGCGGCCAAGCTCGGCGACCAGCCGGGCTTTGCCGAATGCTTCATGCCGGGCGGCCGCGCGCCGCAGGCTGGCGAGGTCTTCCGCAGCGAGGCGCACGCGCGCACGCTCGAGCTGATTGCGCAGACCCAGGGCGAGGCTTTCTACCGCGGCGAGCTGGCCGAGAAGATGGCAGCGCACTCGCAGGCCCATGGCGGAGCGATGACCGTGGAAGACCTTGCCGCCCACCGGGCCGACTGGGTGGGCACGGTGAGCCAGCGCTTCGGCGACTCCGTCATCCACGAGATTCCGCCCAACGGCCAGGGCATCGCCGCGCTGATGGCGCTGGGCATGCTCGACGCGCTGGGCGTGGGCGATCAGCCGCTTGACGGCATCGACAGCGTTCACCTGCAGATCGAGGCCATGAAGCTCGCCTTCGCCGACCTGCACCAGTACAACGCCGACGGCGACCACATGCGCGTGTCCCCCGCCGATCTGCTGCGCCCCGAATACCTGCGCGAGCGCGCGGCCCTGATCGACCCGGCCCGCGCGGCCGACCCGGCCTACGGCGCTCCGCGCCCCGGCGGCACCGTGTACCTCGCGGCAGCCGATGCCTCGGGCATGATGGTCTCGTTCATCCAGTCCAACTACATGGGCTTTGGCTCGGGCGTGGTCGTGCCGGGCACGGGTATCAGCCTGCAGAACCGCGGCTGCGGCTTCACCACCGTGCCGGGCCATGCCAACGAGGTCGGGCCGCGCAAGCGCCCCTCGCACACCATCATCCCGGCCTTCGCGATGCATGCCGATGGCTTGCCGCAAATGGCCTTTGGCGTGATGGGCGGCCCCATGCAGAGCCAGGGCCACACGCAGATGGCGTTGCGCGTGCTGCGCTACGGCCAGAACCCCCAGGCCGCGGCCGATGCGCCGCGCTGGCGCGTGACGGGCGGCAAGGGCGTGGCCGTGGAGCCCGCGTTCGACCCTGCCGTGGTCGAGCAGCTGCGCGCGCGCGGCCACGAGGTCACGGTGGAGGCCGGCAACGGCGTGTTCGCCTTCGGCGGCGCTCAGCTCGTGCTGCGCCAGGGCGACGTGTACGTCGCGGGCTCCGATCCGCGCAAGGATGGCGGGGCCGTGGCGTTCTGAGCCCCATCGCTGCCTGGCGCCCGTGCAGCAAGCGCAGGCAGCTCTTATCTTGGTAGCGTCAGCGCGTCTCGCGCACCGTGAGCCAGGCGCTCGCGGCGCCGCTGGCCGCGATCAGCCCCATGCCCAGCAGCGACCAGCCGTCGGGCATGTGGCCGTATACCGCCCAGCCCGCGAGCATGGCGAAGCCGATCTGGGTGTAGAGAAACGGTGCGATGGTGGCGGGCGCGGCGCGCGCATAGGCCTTGAGCAGCATCAGGTGGCCGAGTGCGCTCGACAGGCCCATGGCGAAGGTGCCAGCCCAGATCCACGGGTTGTCGACATGCAGCCACACGAAGGGTGCGCCCAGCGAGGTGAGCGCCGTGGCGATCCAGCCCGTGTAGAACTGCGTCGTGGCCGGATCTTCCTGTCCCGCCATCTTGCTGCTGAGCACCTGGTAGCCCGTGCCCGTGGCCAGCATGCACAGCGGCAGCAGCGTGGCCCAGCCGAAGGCACCACCGCCTGGGCGCATGATCAGCACCACGCTCGCCAGCCCCGTGACCACCAGTGCCCAGCGCGGCGCGCTCACGCGCTGGCGCAGCCATAGCGCGGCCACGAGGGTGACGCACAGCGGCGTTGCCGCCACGATGGCTGTGAACTCGGCCAGCGGCATGGCCTGGATGCTGAAGAAACCGAGCAGGCTGGTGCTGGCAAACAGGATGGCGCGCAGCACCTGGAAGCGCGGATGCGCGGTGCGCGGCGGCCGCCAGCCCGTGCGCGGCAGCACCCAGGCCGAGGTCAACAGCGACTGGAACAGGTAGCGCAGCCACAGCGCCATGAACAGCGGCACCGTGGCGCTCACCAGCTTGGTGGTCGTATCGAGCACCGCGAAGCAGAGGCAGGCACCAATGGTGAGTGCGATGCCGGCCAGGGCCGAGTGGCGTGCGCTGTGGGCGCCCATCAGCGCGCGCGCTCCAGCAACATCGAGTCGCCATAGCTGAAGAAGCGGTAGCGCTGCGCGATGGCATGGCGGTAAAGCGCCATCACGTGCTCATAGCCCGCGAAGGCGCTCACGAGCATCATGAGCGTGCTCTTGGGCAGGTGGAAGTTGGTGATGAGCAGGTCGACCACCTGGAATGCGAAGCCCGGCGTGATGAAGATGTCCGTCTCGCCCGTGGTCAGCCCGCTGCTTGCCCATGATTCGAGCGTGCGCACCGTGGTCGTGCCCACGGCCACCACGCGGCCGCCGCGGGCGCGGCAGCGCTCGAGCGCGGCGAGCGTGGCCAGCGGCACTTCGTACCATTCGCTGTGCATGCGGTGCTCGGCCAGATCCTCGGTCTTCACAGGCTGAAAGGTGCCTGCGCCCACGTGCAGGGTCACACTGGCGCGTTCCACGCCGCGCGCGGCGAGCTCGGCCAGCACGGCTTCGTCGAAATGCAGTGCCGCCGTGGGGGCGGCCACGGCGCCAGGGGCGCGGGCGAAGACGGTCTGGTAGCGCTCGGCGTCCTCGGCCTCGTCGGGATCGTGGTCCGCGTTCTGCTGGCGCTCGATGTAGGGCGGCAGTGGCAGGTGCCCGTGGCGTTCCATGAGTTCCCACGGCGTTTCGCCGGCCGGGCCGTGCAGCGCGAAGCGGAACAGCGGGCCGTCCGCGTCGGGCCAGCGCGCCAGGAGCTGGGCGTCGAAGCCGCCAGCCGCCTTGCCGCCCGCCATGTGCACGGTGGCGCCGGGCAGGGGCTTCTTGCTGACCTTCATGTGGGCCACGACCTCGTTGCCGGTGAGCACGCGCTCGATCAGCAGCTCCAGCTTGCCGCCGCTGGCCTTCTCGCCGAACACGCGCGCCTTGACCACGCGCGTGTCGTTGAACACGAGCAGGTCGCCCTCGCGCAGCAGGCCGGGCAGCTCGCGGAAGATGCGGTCGGTGGGGGGCGATGCGCGCCCGTCGAGCAGGCGCGAGCTGCTGCGCTCGGGCGTGGGGTGCTGGGCGATGAGCAGTTCGGGCAGCTCAAAGTCGAAGTCGCTGAGGGTGTAGGCGCGGGAGCTGGAAGGCATGCGTGGCGGCGGAAAGCGGAAGGCGCGATTGTCGCAACTCTGGCGTACCCGTGCCCGGGCCGCCGGAATTTGAGGGAGGTCAATTGCCGGGACGGCCGGCGTCCCTAGACTCCGGCCCTGTCATGACACAGGGCAAGGGCGCGTTTGCATGGATACCTCTTTCGTTTGGGATGATGGCTTCGTCACGGGCCTGGACGTGGTGGACGTGCAGCACCGCGCACTGGTGGACCTGTTCAACGAGCTGAGCCAGGCACTGTTCTCGCAGGCCAGCGGCGGCGAGGCGCTGCTGGCCGACGTGTACGGCCGCCTGCTTGCCTACACCGCGTACCACTTCCGGGAAGAGGAGGAGATGATGGCGCGCTGCGGGCTGGACGCGCGCCACGTCGAGAGCCACCGCCTGCTGCACCAGCAGTTCGTGGAGCAGGTGCGCATGCTGTGGATGCAGCGCTCCACCATGGCGGATGCGGGCACCACGCTGGTGGACTTCCTGACCTCGTGGCTGGGCTTGCACATCCTGGGCATCGACCAGTCGATGGCGCGGCAGGTGGCCTCCATCCGCCAGGGGCTGAGCCCGGCAGAAGCCTTCGAGCGCGAGCGCGAGGCGCACGACAACGGCATCCAGGCGCTGCTCAAGATGATCAGCAAGCTCTACTCGGCGCTGTCGGTGCAGAACGCGCAGCTCGCGGCGGCCAACCAGCACCTGGAAGAGCGCGTGGCCCTGCGTACGCAGGAGCTGAAAGAGGCCAACGAGCGCCTGCACACCCTTTCGCGCACCGATGCGCTGCTGGGCATCGCCAACCGGGCCCACTTCAACGAGTGGCTGGAGCAGGCCTGCGCGCTGGCGCGCCGCGCCCAGAGGCCCATGGGCCTGGTCATGATCGACGTGGACCACTTCAAGCGCTACAACGA
>JASLFM010000387.1 GCA_030150585.1 Acidovorax sp. | reverse complement strand
CTCGCCGCCGGCCTTGATGTAGGGGCCGGTCTTTAAGGGGTGCACCAGGTCATCCCACCAACGCATCGGGCGCTTGCGGCTTACCTCGAACTCGCGCTCGATCTCGGCCTCTTGGGGGGATTTGTAGCGGTTGCACACGTGCGCATGGTACGCCGGGGCGTACTAGTTCGTGCGGGCAGACCAGGGCTGCAGGCCTGCTGCGATCGCAGCACAGGCCAGGGCCGTGCGCCGGTCGTACTCCACGGGCTTGCCACTGTCGCGGCGCAACCCGGCGACCAGGTTGGCGTAGGCGCTGCGGCTCAGGCCCAGGGCCTCGGCGCCCGTGTCATAGGTGTAGCCCATGCGCTGGTGCCAGGCTAAAAAATCAGCATGTGTCATGGGTGCTTGAGGGTCCAGCCCTTCCAGGTTTTTGCGCGGCCGCCCTTGATGTTGAGGATGCCAGCCGTGGCGTTACACCACTCCCCGCCGGTGCCGCGCTTGCCGCCGGTGCGTTTCCAGACCACGTCCGCAGGCGCAAATAGGGCTTGGTTGGACCGCACGAACTCGTACAGGTTGCGCACTTGGTGGTGCGTGCCATCGGGCGCAATGAGCCACCAGTCCACGGCATGCACGTTGAGCACCCCGCGCCCGGCCCCCGGGCTCTGCTGGGCTGCTGCCGTGGCCAGGGGCTGCAGGCGGGCGGAGTCGGCACGGCGGTCGGGCCTGCGGTTGCGGGCTGCCACATCGGGCCGGGTCCACACGACCGGATCGGCCGGGTGGCCGAGCTGCGTGCGGCGCTTGGCGATGGTGTGGATGGAGGCGCCGAGCTCCCGCGCCAGCTCGGCATTGGGCTTGCGCCAATCGACGGCGGACCAGTCAGCGAGCTTGCGCATCGAGCGCCGCCTGTGCCTTGCGCTGGTCCAGCATGGACACGGCGCCCGCCCGCATCATGACCAGGTTGCCCGTGGCCCGGTTGCGCGCCAGGGCGCCGATCTCGTCGCCGCGCTGCACGGTGCCCAGCATGTCCCAGCCGGGCAGCGCCACGGGCTGGTACAGGCGCCAAGGGCCGCCGGCCGTGATGGTGAGGCGGGCCCGGTTGCTCACCAGACGCTCTCCAGGGTGTCCACGTCGTAGTAGTCGCCGTCGATCCAGGCCACTTCCAGGAATCCTTAGAGGTCGCCGCGGTCGATCAGGGCCACATGGTCGTTATCGCTGGCCGTGGCAGTGGTGTATTCGGGGGCCACGCCTGCCAGCTTGGCAGCGGCCAGGCTGTGGTGGCCGTCGAGCACCACACGGACGGTGGCGCCGGCCACCTCGAAAACGGGGGAGACCATCACCTCGAAATCGCGTGCGGCCAGCTTGGCGGCAACGATCTCATCGTCGAGGTGGTGTTGGCTGGAGATGGTTTGCATGTTGTTCTCTTTGCCCCTCATTGCCGGGAGGCGCCGGGGTGATCACCGCGATCACCATGGGGGTTAATGTAGTGCATTTAATGCACTATTGCAAGCACTTTTTTTTGAGCGGTGCTCGCGCGTGCATGGTCATTCGATTACTGTATATTTTCACAGCAGTAAAGAAGCCCGACCATGCATTGCACCGTGTACCGCCTGCGCCGCGACGGCGCAAAGATCACAACTGAGGAGATGCGTGCGGCGGCTGTGCGTGGGTGGCTGTACTGGGGACCGTGCAGCAAGAAGGGGCCGCCCGAGCAGCATGCCTACTTGCTCACGAGCGAGCGCGGCCGCATTGATTACGACGAGGCGCTGCCCACGCTGAAGTACGCCAACCTCAAGAAGATCGAGCTCGGCGGCCTGCTGCTCAGCGGGTTCGAGGTGCGCATTGACCCGTGGCAGCAGGTGCGGCAGACGTGGTGGGTGGTGCCCACGGGGCAGGTGCCCGTGGACCCCGCATCGCCGACCCGCCGCTAGCTGTCTTGCGGCACTACCGGGCTTAAAGGGACAGTCTGCCCACGAAACTCATGGGAGCAATCTTCCAGGAATTGGGCTGCGCCATCATTGATCCACGAATGGCAGCGAAAATTGTGCGCCGTGGTCAGCACGCTGGGGCGCAGTGTCGGCGCCGTGGTGCTGCCGTTCCACGTCCAACTGCCCGTGCCTTCGCGGGTGCCCTTGAGGATCACCGGCAAGGTAAGCCGCCCCGTGGGCCCCGGAATGTTAAGCGTGACATGCGTGGCCACATCCACGGCGCACGGCTCATAGCCTTGACCCCAGATCAACCTCACAGGTTGTGCCAAGGTCGTCATTGGGCCGCCCTCCCCTGCCGCCGCTCCTCGATGTCGATGATCTTGTTCAGCTGGCTCTCCACCTCGCCGTACCACGCCCGGCAAGTGGCTATGTGCCCGGCCGTGTCGCTCTCGCTGGCGTAGCCGGCGGCGGCATCGTCAGCGGCAGATCCGGCAGCGGCTTGGGCCGCACCAGCAGGTTGGCCGGCAGTGGCTCGCAGCGCAAGACCGGGCGGCTTGCCGATGCCGTTGAGCAGGCCGACAGTGCCAGCACCGAGGCAGCGGCGAGTAGTGGACAGAGTTGCGATGTGCGCACGTGCGTCTCCCAGTTGGGTGTTGAGGCCGGCCAGGGCGGCGGCGTGCATGCCGGCGCGCACCTGGTTGTATTCGCGCTGGCTCTCGGCCTCGCGGTCTTGGGCATCGCGCTCGGCGGCAGCGGCCGCCAGGCGCTTGGCATCGATGGCGCCGTGGCGCCACTCCTGCACGCGCCACGTGCCTGCGGCCGCCAGGGCGGCGGCTGCGATGGCCGTGGCCACGTAGGTCCACAGGCGGGGGGCGGGGTTGAGTGGCAGCATCACGCCCCCAGGTGCGCGCGGGCCTGCGCGTGGAACTGTTGCCACGTCTCGGGATGCGGCTTTCCAGGCCGCCAGCAGCGCTGTGCGTACAGGCGCCAGGCGCCGTCCACATCATCCACGGCGGGCAGCTTGTATGCGTCGGTCATGATGAGCAACCGGGACACGCCAGCGGCCAGCACGTCGTCGGTTTCCAGCGCAGCCCATATCGCATCGGGTTTGCAAGGCACACCGCGCGAGCGGCACAGGTACCGTATGAACTCTGCGGTACTGGGGTGCAGGTACACCCCCCACACGCCGCCACGGCTGGCCGGCGTGCCCAGCTCGAATTGCCAGAAGCCGCGCGCAGGGCCCTTGGCGCCTGGCTGGCCTTGTACGACCTGGTAGCGATGCACGAAGCGGCTTTCCTGCAGGCCGATGGCGAGCAGCAGCACGCGGGCGCGCACGTCGTCCAGGCCACGGGGCAGCAGTGCCATGGCGGGATCGATGGCGTTCACGGTGATTTCTTCGAGGGTCATTTGGCTACCCTTCCTTTACTCTGGTGCGGACGATGAGGACCGCAAACCCCAGCGCAATGCAGACGTCCTGCAGCGTGGGGGTTTGCAGCGGCATGAGCAGGGCCAGCACGCCCTCGGGGCGCGGGGCCATGGGCAGGTACTGCATGAGCGGCGTGACCAGCGCGCCGGCGCCTCCCAGGGCGAGCAGCAGCCAGGCGATGGCCTTGAGCCACTCGGTCACGCGCTCGCGCGCGCCCATGCCAGAGCGGCACGGCGCCGTGCGCTCCAGCTTGTTGAGGGCCTCGGCGAGCACGATGAGGCCGGCGGCCGCGTGGATGGCTTGCAACCAGGTCATGGCGTTGCCTCCCCTGCTGCAGGCACCGCGGCCTGGCCCGACAGGCGCCGGATGGCGAACATGAGCACCTGCTGCGCGCCGCCGCCGACTGCGAAGGCCCCGCCCAGCAGCAGCGACTCGGGCACGGCCGCGAAGAGCATGGCCAGGGGCGTGAGGTAGCCGGCCGTCAAGCTCGACGCGAAGGCCACGGCCATGCGCCGCAGCGTGGTGCGCAGCAGCTGCCGCCAGGTGTCGCCCGTGCTGGGCACGGTGTTGAGCAGGATGATTGCCACCAGCGCGCCCGAGAAGCCGGCCACGAGCAGGTCCACGCGCAGGCCCAGCGGCACACCGAAGGCC
>JASLFM010000457.1 GCA_030150585.1 Acidovorax sp. | reverse complement strand
AACGCGCTGGACCTCGTCTACACGGTGCGCTACGACTGAAAGGCGGCCCCCGCACCGCCTACAATACCGCCCGCCCTCCTCGTAGTTCAATGGATAGAACGAGTGCCTCCTAAGCGCTAGATACAGGTTCGATTCCTGTCGGGGGGACCACCCACGCGCCCCGAGCCCGCGCCGGGCTCAAAGCTGGAAGCCCACCGCCCGCACCACCCCTTCCGCAATCTCGCGCGCCCACGAAGGCCGGCGCGCCTGGTAGGGCCGCGCCCGAGCAATCTCGTGCTCGCACCAATTGCTAAGCCAGCGCAGTTCGG
Organism: Acidovorax sp.; assembly: GCA_030150585.1. Lineage (GTDB taxonomy): Bacteria > Pseudomonadota > Gammaproteobacteria > Burkholderiales > Burkholderiaceae_C > JASLFM01. The sequence goes on along the minus strand of JASLFM010000457.1, from coordinate 3,217 downwards.
CCTCGCCGTAGAAGGCCGTCATGGCCTCGTAGTTGAGGAACAGGCTGCGCGCATCGAGGTTCAGCGAGCCCGAGAGCGCGAAATCGTCGTCGATCAGCACGGCCTTGGCATGCAGCATCTGCGGGGCCAGCCACACCTGCCCCCCGGCGTACACAAGCTGGCGCAGCGCGCGCTCGCGCGCCCAGTCGGCCAGGCGGTGGTTGGAGCGCGCGGGCATGAGCAGGGTCACCTGCACGCCGCGGCGGCAGGCCATGCACCAGGCGTCGAGAAGCGCGTCATCGGGCACGAAGTACGGCGTGACAGCCACGATGCGCTGCCGCGCATGGTAGGCCCCGGCCAGCAGCAGCGCGTGCACCGTGTCGTCAGCGAAGTCGGGACCGCTCGGCACCCATTGGGCGGGCGCACCGCCGGCTGGCCCGGCAAGCGCCTCGGGCGGCTGCGGCACGCGCGTGAAGCGCACGCGGCCCGTGGCGGCACGCCAGTCGGCCTTGAACTGCGCCTGGGCCAGTGCGGCCAGCGGCCCCTGCGCACCGTAGCTCAAGTCCACCCAGGCGGGGGCCTTGCCCTGCCCCACGAAATACTCGGCCGCCAGGTTGCGCCCGCCGCTCCACAGGCGCTCGCCGTCAGCCACCACCATCTTGCGGTGGTTGCGCAGGTTGGTGCGGCCGCGCATGGGGTTGTGCAGCAAGGGCATGAAGCGGCGCACCTTCACGCCACTGGCCACCAGTTCGCGCAGCATGCCGCGCGGCGTCTGCATGCAGCCCACGGCATCGATGAGCAAACGCGTGGCCACGCCGCGCTGGGCGGCCTGCGCGAGCGCCTGCGCAACACGCATGCCGACTTCATCGTGCCCGAACACGAAGGTGCACACATCGAGGTGCCGGCGCGCCGAGGCGATGGTGCAGAGCAGCGCCTGCAGTGCCTCGGTGCCGTCCGCATGGAAAGCAATCTCCTCGTTGCGCACGGCGGGCGCCAGCCCCATGCTCGCCAGCACCGGCCCCACCCACCGGGGCCCCGGGCTACACGCCAAGGGCAGTTGCGGCCCGCTAGGCTGGCGCAGCGGGCGCGCGAACTTGCGCGTGCCCACGAGCAGGAACAGCGGCACGGCCACATAAGGAAACGCCACGATACCCAGCACCCACGACAGCGCGGCCGAGGGGTGCCGCCGCTGGTGGCCGATGCGCGTGGCCATCACGTAGACCAGCAGGCCCAGCGCCACGAGCAGGGTATGCCCCAGGCCCGAGAGCAGGGCCAGCCGCGTCATGCCGCCACGCCCTCCTGCGATGGCACGGGAAATGTGAGCGCCACGCGCAAGCCGCCCAGGCGCTGCGACGGCTCCAGTGCCAGGGCCGCGCCATGCAGGCGCGCAATGGCCTGCACGATCGCCAGCCCCAGGCCGCTGCCTGCCGCGCCCTGGGCCGCCTGCGCGGCGCGGTAGAAACGGTCGAGCACGCGCGTGCGCTCGGCCTCGGGGATGCCGGGGCCGCTGTCTTCCACGCTGAGCTCCACGCCTGCCTCGCCTGCGCGCACGGCCACGTCCACGGTGCCGCCTTCGGGCGTGTACTTCACGGCGTTGTCGAGCAGGTTGCGCACCAGGATGCGCAGCGCCTCCGCATGGCCCACGACGTGGGGCACGACGTGGGGCACGGAGCCACCCTGCCCCGGCACCAGGCCCAGGTCGATGCCGCGCGCCTGCGCGGCCGGCGCCGCATCGGCCAGCGCGAGGCGCACCACCTCGGCCAGGTCCACCGGCACGGCCGGCACGCCCGCGCTGGCCTCCTGCCGCGCGAGCACGAGCAGTTGCTCGACGAGGCGCGTGGCGCGGTCGATGCCCGCCTCCAGCCGTGCCACGGCGCGTGCGCGTGCCTCGTCATCCGGGGCGCGCTGCAGGCCCTGCACCTGCAGCTTGAGCGCGGCCAGGGGCGAGCGCAGCTCATGCGCGGCATCGGCCACGAAGTGCTGCTGCGCCGCGAAGGCACTTTGCAGGCGCGTGAACAGCAGGTTCAGCTCGCGCACCAGGGGCTGCACCTCGTCGGGCAGCTCGGCGTCGCTCACCGGAGAGAGGTCATCGGCCTGGCGCCGGGCGAGTTGGCCCCGCACGCGCTCCACGGGCGCGAGCAACCGGCTCACGGCCCACCACACGGCCAGCGCGAGCAGCGGTGCCATGACGGCCAGCGGGAGCAGCGAGCGCAGCGCGAGCGCGCGCGCCATGGAGCGGCGCACCGCCATGTCCTGCGCCACCTGGATGACCTGCGCGCGCGTCTGCAGCGAAAACACGCGGTACGTGGCGCCGCGCGCCTGCACGTTGGTGAAGCCCAGCACCGCCAGCTGCGGCAGGGCCGCGCCCACTGCCGACTCGAAGATGCGCAGCCCCTCGTTGGTCCAGACCTGCACGATGAACTCGTGGTTCTCGTCCTCGGGCGCTGCGGCGCTGCCTGCCCCTTGCGCATCGGGCGGCAGGCCCGCACGCAGCGCGAACGCGGTCTGCTGCATGTGGTAGTCGAACAGCGCATCGGCCTCGGCCAGCGCGGCGCGGTAGGCCATCACGCCCTGGACGGCGGCAGCCAGCGCGACGGCGGCCAGCAGGAAGGCCAGCAGGCGCACGCGTAGGGAGGTGGGCCGTTTCATTACGCCCCTCCACGGCACTGAGCGCAGCCGATGCAACTGGCGCAACCCAGGCGAGTGCAGCCGCGCAAGGGCCGCCCCGCCGCGCTGGCTGCGTCCCCCTGCCCGCATGGTGCAGCCATGCGAGAGCGGGGGGAGGGCGCGCAGCGCCACAGGGGGGTGCTCATGATTTCGGCACCATGTAGCCCACGCCGCGCACGTTGAGCAGCAGCTCGGCACCCAACTTCTTGCGCAGGCCGTGGATGTAGACCTCCACGGCATTGCTGTTGACCTCGTCGCCCCAGCCGTAGAGCTTGTCCTCGAGCTGCTGGCGCGACAGCACCATGCCGGGGCGCGCAAGCAGAGGCTCCAGCACCGCCCATTCGCGCGCCGACAGCACCACGGGCTTGCCGGCCACCAGCACCTCGCGCGTGGCGGGGTTGATGCTCACGCCCTTGTGCTCGTACACCGGCTCGGCCCGCCCTGCCGCGCGGCGCAGCAGGGCACGGATGCGGGCCAGCAGTTCGTCGAGATCGTAGGGCTTGAGCACGTAGTCGTCGGCGCCGGCATCGAGCCCCTCGATGCGCTGGGCCACGCTGTCGCGCGCGGTGGC
>JASLFM010000447.1 GCA_030150585.1 Acidovorax sp. | reverse complement strand
CCACCACGGACTGGCCGATGTTGTCGCCCAGTTTCTTGGCGATGATGCGCGCGGCCGCGTCGGCGGCGCCGCCGGCCGCAAAGCCCACGACCAGTGTGACGGGCTTGGACGGCGGAAAGCTCTGCGCCAGCGCGGTGCTGGGTACGGCCAGGGACGAGGCCAGCAGCGCGGCGGCCTGGATCAGGGTGCGTCTTTTCATGGTGTATCTCCTCGGGCTGTGTTGTAAGTCAAAGAGGGCGCCAGCGCTTATGGGGTAATCGCTAGCAGCTATCGTTTTCATAGAGGTCAGTCGCTTCCCAGCCCGATGGGGTTGGGCCGGCGCCGCTCGGTGTGGTGGCGCAGCAGCGCCGCCGTGCGGAAGATGCCGTGGGCGAACTTGCCATAGGGCAGGGTGGCGAACAGCGCCATCACCGCGCCCAGGTGCAGGCACAGCAGCAGCGCCATGGCGCCGGTGCCGCGCGCGGCCCAGAGGGCGAGGCCGCTGGTGGCGATGAGGAACAGCAGCGCGATGAAACCCCGATCCATGGGCTTTTGCGCGGCGTCGCCGTGCGCCGGGTCGCGGCGCTGGTTCAGCCGCCACAGGCCCGCCGTGCCCAGCGTTAGCGCGACGCCACCCGCCGCGCCCAGCAACTTTGGCAGGCTGGGCAGGTCGTAGGGCGCGGGCAGGCCCAGCAGGTAGTGGTAGAGCGTGGCCACGCTGGTGGCCGCGAAGCACAGCAGAAAGCCGTAGAACGTGAGGTGGTGGCAGCGGCGGCGCGAGAGGGTGGCGGCGTCGTCCTCGTTCGGGCAGCCGTCGCCGTGGCCGCCGTCCAGGTACTTGAGGCGCAACACGTCGTGCGTGGCCTGCGCCGCGGCCGGGGCCTGCAGCGGCGCGCCGCTGGTTACGGGCGTGATGTCGCGCCAGAAGCGCCGCACGCCCAGCGCCAGCGCCAGCACGGCGAAAAGGAACACCGGTGCAAACAGGCCCACGAGCAGGTTGTGCGGGAACAGGGCATAGAAGTCGGCGCCCGCCGCTTTGAAGAGCGAACCCTTCAGCGCCACGGCCAGCACCAGGAACAGCGCCAGCCCCGCCGCCAGCGCGAGCGAGAGCGTGAGGCCGTTGCGCCGGTAGAGCGCGCCCAAAGCAGGCGGCCAGGCATAGTCGTGGTAGGTCTGGCCGCGCACCTTCGCCATGGCCTGGGGGATGTTGACCGCGAACGCGTGCGGCGGCGCGTACTGGCAGGCGTGCAGGCAGGCGCCGCAGTTGTGGCACAGGTTGGCGAGGAAGTGCACGTCGGCCTTGGGGAACTCGAGGCGGCGCGTCATTGCCGGGAATACGGCGCAGAAGCCTTCGCAGTAGCGGCAGGCGTTGCAGATTTGCAGCTGGCGCGCCACTTCGCCCACTGCCTCGTTGTTCGCCAGCGAACGTGCGTCTTGCACCAGGGCTTCAAGCTGCTGCATGCTGTGCTTCCATTTCAGTAGCTACAAGCGCTTGCAGGGTCTGCGCTGGAGCCTGTTTCGATGCCAGAGCTGCGTTGGCACCCGCGATGCGGCCGAAGGCCGTGCCGATGCTCATGCCGACGCCTGCGGTGTAGCCCTTGCCGAGCACGTTGCCGGCCATCATCTCGCCGGCCACGAACAGGTTGGTGCTGGCTGCGCCTTGGAAGCGCACGGCAGCCGTGTCGTCGGTCGCGAGGCCCAGGTAGGTGAAGGTGACGCCGGGCTTGAGCGCGTAGCCGTAGAACGGCGCCTGGTCGATGGGGCGCGCCCAGTGCGTCTTGGCGGGGGTCACGCCCTCGGTGTGGCAATCATCGAGCGCGGTGTGGTCGAAGGTGCCCACGCGGCAGGCGGCGTTGTAGCTGTCCAGCGTGCGCATGAAGGTGTCCACGGGCAGGCCGAGTTTTTGCGCCAGCTCGGGCAGCGTGCCGGCCGCCACGCCCGGGAACACGGGCGGCATGAAGCGGCCAATGGCCTTGCTGTCGATGATGGAGTAGCCGACCTGCCCCGGCTGCTGCGCCACCAGGCGGCCCCAGATGGCATAGCGCTTGGGCCAGAAGTCCTCGCCCTCGTCGTAGAAGCGCTCGGCGTCGCGGTTCACCACCACGCCCAGCGACACGCAGTCGATGCGCGTGCAGATGCCGCCGTCGTAAAGCGGCGCGCGCGCGTCGATGGCCACCATGTGCGCCTGCGTGGGGTCGCCGATGCGGTCGGCGCCGTGCTCATCGAGCAGGTGGCGCAGCAGCACGCCCTGGTTGTAGGCCGTGCCGCGGATCAGGAAGTTGTCCGACGGCCATTCGCCGCGCGCGTTCTGGCCCCAGGCCTCGCGCAGCCAGTCGCGGTTCGATTCGAAGCCGCCGGCCGCGAGCACGCAGGCCTTGGCCGTCACGCGCTCGCCACCCAACAGGCGCGCGGCGACGAAGCGGCCATTGTCGAGCTCGATGCGCTCCACGGGCGATTCGTAGCGCACCTGCACGCCCAGCGCCTGGGCGCTGCGGTAGTAGGCATTCACCAGCGCCTTGCCGCCGCCCATGAAGAAGGCATTGGTGCGCGCCACGTGCAGCGCGCCTGACAGCGGCGGCTGGAAGCGCACGCCGTGGCGGCGCATCCAGGTGCGGCAGGCCGAGGAATGGCGGATCACCAGCCGCGCGAGGTGTTCGTTGGTGAGGCCGCCGGTGACTTTCAGCAGGTCCTGCCAGAACTCCTCTTCGGGATAGGCCTCGACCAGCACGTCCTGCGGTGCGTCGTGCATGCAGCGCAGGTTGCGCGTGTGGGCGGAATTGCCGCCGCGCCAGGCGCGCGGCGCGGATTCGAGCAGCAGCACGCTGGCGCCGGCCTCGCGCGCCATGAGCGCGGCGCACAGGGCCGCGTTGCCGCCGCCGATGACCAGGACGTCGGGGTCCATGGGGTCTCCTCATATTCGTGGGGGATCGGGGTGGTGCGACTGTAGGCACGCCGCTGCCGCTTGCGCAGGGGGGGCCGGGCAAGGCCCCATCACGGATCGTGATGGGGAGGGCAGGCCCTGGGGTGAATCGACACTCAAACACCCCTGCCGCCGAGACCCTAGACCAGCCGCGCGCCGATCCACCGGCCCGAGCCGACCAGCGTGCGCGCGCAGTCGGCCAGCACCACGCGGGCGGCAAGCGCGGCGGGCGAGAGCTCGTCGTCCGACAGGCTGCACAGCGAAGCAAGGCGGCATGCGGGGGCTTCGGCGATCTCGGCCATCTCGAAGCGCTCACCCGCGTCGGGGTGCCGCCCCACGGCGGCCCAGGGCTGGATGGTGCTGCCCAGGCCCATGTCCACCGCATCCATGAGCAGTGCGAGCGAGTCGATCTCCATCGCGATGCGGGGCGCCAGGCGCGCATGCGCGAACGCGGCCTCCAGCGTGCTGCGCAGGCCGTGCGGTCCCGTAGGCAGGATCAGGGGCTCGTCCCGCAGCTGTGCCAGGCGCAGCTTGCGCGGCAGCGGCTTGCGCCCTGGCGCGCCCTGCCGGCTGCGGATGAGGAAGAGCCGCTCCTCCAGCAGCGGCAGCACGCTCCAGCGCCGCGCGGGCTGGGTGTCGAACAGCACGGCCAGGTCGAGCTGGCGCGCGTTGAGCATGCCGCTCAAGTGGCCCGAGAGGGTGCCCACCATGTGCAGGCGCACGTCGGGGTAGCGCTCGCGCATGGCGTGCATCAGCGGCATGCCGAGCACCGAGGCCGTGGTGGGCGCCAGGCCGATGCTCACCGTGCCCGACAGCCGCGCCTCGCGCGCCGCGCGCGCGGCCTCGTCGGCATGGCGCAGGGCGAGCTGGGCCTCGCGGAAGAAGGCCAGGCCCGCCTCGGTGGGCACCACGCCCTTGTTGGTGCGCTGCAGCAGCCGTGTGCTCAGTTCGCCCTCCAGCCGGCTGATCTGCTGGCTCAGGGCCGACTGCACCATGTCGAGGTCGATCGCGGCGCGGCCCATGGAGCCGAGTTCGACGATGCGGACGAAGTAGCGTAGCTGGCGCAATTCCATAGGGTGCTTCTCCGGTCAGAGCCCGTTGGGCAAAAGGGCCTGGATGGCTTGGCGGATCGCGCGCGCCACGCCCTGCTGGCGCTCGCGCGGCATGCGCGCCAGCGTGCTCGCCACGCTGATGCCCGCCACGGGATCGCCGCGCGCGTCGCGCACCGCCATGCCCACGGCCAGCACGTTGCGCGTGGCGTGGTTGCCGATGATGGACCAGCCGCGCTCGCGTGTGGCGCGGATCAGCAGGCGCATGCGCTCCGGGCTCATGCCGCCATAGCGCGGCAATTCGGCCGCGTTCGCGGCCACGATGGCATCGACCTGCGTGTCGGGCAGCGCCGACAGCAGCGCCAGCCCCGCAGCGCCCACGCCCAGCGGCTGGCGCGTGCCGGGCTGGATCACGAGCACCTGCACCGGGTGGCTGCCCACCTGCCGCGCTATGCAGTGCGAGAGCGCGCCTTCGCGCACGACGGCGAAGGCCGCGTCGCCGCAGGCCGCGCTCACATGCTCCAGCACGGGCTGCAGCCGCACCGACAGGTTGGGCATGTGGTGGATCGGCTGCCCCAGGCGCGGGCCGGGCACGTAGCGGAAGCGCCCCTGAGCGACCACGTAGCCCGCCTCGCACAGCGTGGCGAGCAGGCGGTGCACGGTGGCGCGCTCCAGGCCCACGGCGCGGCACAGGTCGACCACGCGCGCACCGTCGTGGCCGCTGGCCGCGATGGCGTCGAGCACCTGCAGCCCGCGCCGCAGGGTGCGGCTGCCGGTATCGAGGCGGGTTTCCAAAACGTCCGCTGGATGGACGTTTCGATTGGTCGGTGCGCGGGGCATTCGAAAGAATTTCGTCGTCGACAGCAAAAGCCGCAGTGTGCACGAGGCCGTGGCCCGGGTACGCGCAGCGGCTGCATCGGCCATCGCCAGAATCCAGGAGACAACCATGCAACAGCAGCCCTCGGCCCCCGGCCGCCCTTCTCTCTCCCGCCGCGCCGCGCTGGCCGCCCTTGCGGGCGCCGCCTTCGCTGGCGGCCCGGCCTTCGCGCAGGCACCGGCCGCCTGGCCGCAAAAGCCCATACGGCTCGTCGTGGGCTATGCGGCGGGCGGCGCCACCGACGTGATCGCGCGCCTGGTCGCCACCCGGTTGGGCGAGTCGCTGGGCCAGCCCGTGGTGGTGGACAACCGCGCCGGCGCCAACAGCAACCTGGGCGCCGAGGTGGTGGCCAAGGCCGTGCCCGACGGCTATACGCTCTACGTCTACACCATCGCCAACACCATCAACGCCTCGCTCTACGCCAAGCTGGGCTACGACCCGGCCAAGGACTTTGAGCCCATCGGCCTGATGGCCAAGATCCCCAATCTCCTGGTGGTCAACAACAGCCTGCCGGTCAAGAGCGTGGCCGACTACATCCGCTTCGCCAAGGAGTCCAAGGACGGCATCACCTTCGCGTCCTCGGGCAGCGGTTCGTCCATCCATCTGTCGGGCGAGATGTTCAAGATGCAGGCGCAGCTCAACATGCTGCACATTCCCTACAAGGGCAGCGCCCCGGCGGTGACGGACCTGCTGGGCGGGCAGGTGCAGTCCATGTTCGACAACGCGCCCTCGGCCCTGCCCCATGTGCAGGCCGGCAAGCTGCGCGCCATCGCGATCACCAGCGCGCAGCGCTCGCCGCTGTTGCCCGACCTGCCCACGGTGGCCGAGTCGGGCTTCCCAGGCTTCGACGTGCAGTCGTGGTTTGGCCTGGCTGCGCCGGTGGGCACGCCCAAGGCGGTCATCGCCCAGGTCAACGCCGCCCTGGGCAAGGTGCTGGCCGCGCCCGAGGTGCGCCAGCGCTTGCAGGACATGCTGGCCACGCCCGAGCCCGGCACGCCCGAGCAGATGCGCAGCTTCGCCCTGGGCGAGATCAAGCGCTGGCGCGAGGTCGTCAAGCAGTCGGGCGCCAAGGCCGAGTAACTCCCTCTCTCTTTCACCGCCATGTACCCCATCGACTTCTTCTGGCGGGCCGCGCAGCGCTGGCCCGAACGCACTGCCATCGACGCGCCCGAGGGGGCCATCCCCTACGCGGCGCTGGCCGCCCAGGTGCGTGCGCTGGCTGCCGCGCTGCAGGCGCTCGACCCCGCGCCCGGCAGCCGCGTGGGCATCTGCGCGCACAACAGCGCCGCCCACATCGCCATGCTGCTGGCCGTGCTGGCCTGCGGCAAGGTCTGGGTGCCGCTCAATCCCAAGAGCACGCGCCCGGAGATTCGCCGCATCGTCGACGTGACGGAGCCCAGCATCCTCGTGCTGGACGCCGAAAGCGAGGCCCTGCTCGAAGGCGCGCCGGGCGCGCGCCTGGTGTGCGAGCGCGGCGCGCTGGCAGAGTTGGCCGCGCGGCATGCGGACGCGCCCCAGCCCGCGTTCGACCTGCCGGGCGACGCCACGCAGGCCATCAAGTTCACAGGCGGCACCACGGGCCTGCCCAAGGGCGTGATGCAGCCCTACCGCGCGTGGATGGCCAACATCGCCAACCAGATCCACGCCTGGGGCTTCGATGAGAACGAGCGCTACGTGGTGGCCGCGCCCATCACGCACGGCACCTCCACCTACCTCCTGCCCATCCTGGCCCAGGGCGGCTGCCACGTGCTCTTGCGCGGCGCGGGCGCCGAAGCCGTGCGCGCGGCCTTCCGTGACCAGGGCGGCACCGTGTGCTTCATGCCGCCCACGCTGGTCTACATGCTGATGGCGCTGCCCGGCGCCTCGCGCGCGGACTTTCCGCGCCTGCGCCGCCTGATCTACGGCGGCGCGCCCATGCCGGCCGAGAAGATCCGCGAGGTGCGCGCCTTCTTCGGCCCCGTGCTGGGCACCACCTACGGCCAGACCGAGGCGCCGCAGATCCTCACGGTGCTGCGCCCCGAGGACTTCGAGGACGAGCGCAACCTGGCCTCGGTGGGCCGCACCACCTGGTTCAGCGACGTGGCCATCATGGCCCCCGACGGCCGCCTGCTGCCCGCGGGCGAGGTGGGCGAGGTGGTGGCGCGCGGCGACCTGCTCATGACCGGCTACTGGCGCCTGCCCGGCAAGACCGCCGAGACCCTGGTGGACGGTTGGCTGCACACGGGCGACCGGGGCCTGATCGACGAGCGCGGCTACCTCTACCTCAAGGACCGGCTCAAGGACATGGTCATCACCGGCGGCTTCAACGTCTACCCCGTGGACGTGGAGAACGCCCTGGGCCAGCACCCCGCCGTGCACGAGTGCGCCGTGTTCGGCCTGCCCGACGACAAATGGGGCGAGACCGTGCAGGCCGCCGTGCAGCTGCGCCCCGGCCAGCAGGCCACGGAGGCGGAGCTGATCGCCTTCGTGCGCGAGCGCCTCGGGCCCGTGCAGACCCCCAAGCGCATCCACTTCCATGAAAGCCTGCCGCGCTCGCCCGTGGGCAAGGTGCTCAAGTCCGCCGTGCGCGAAGCCGCGCTGAATCTGGAGAAAACGCCATGAGTTC
>JASLFM010000441.1 GCA_030150585.1 Acidovorax sp. | reverse complement strand
GGCCTGCTCGCACAGGAATTCCCCGAGGTGCGCGGCCGCGTGAAGCTGCTGCCCAACGGGCCGCCCGTGCCGTACCCTGTGCAGTTCCGCGTGGCCGGCCCCGACCCGCTCACGCTGCGCGCGCGGGCCGATGAGGTCAAGGCCGTGCTGCGCGAGAGCACCGACATGCGCGGCGTGAACGACAACTGGAACGAGTCGGTGAAGGTGCTGCGCCTGGAGGTGGACCAGGACAAGGCGCGCGCGCTGGGCGTGACGAGCCAGTCCATCGCCCAGGCTTCGCGCACCATTCTCACGGGCACCACCGTGGGCCAGTACCGCGAGGGCGACAAGCTCATCGACATCGTGTTGCGCCAGCCGCTGGACGAGCGCAACGCCATTACCGACATCGCCAACGCGTACCTGCCCACGGCCTCGGGCAAATCGATTCCGCTCACGCAGATCGCCAAGCCGCAATTCACCTGGGAGCCCGGCGTGATGTGGCGCGAGAACCGCGACTACGCCATCACCGTCCAGGGCGATGTGACCGAGGGCCTGCAGGGCGCCACGGTGACCAACGCGCTGCTGCCGCAACTGCGCGCGCTGGAGGCGAAGTGGCACGAGGCGGGCCAGACGGCCTACCGCATCGAGGTGGCGGGTGCGGTGGAGGAAAGCTCCAAGGGCTCGGCCTCCATCGCGGCGGGCGTGCCCATCATGCTGTTCATCACGTTCACCCTGCTCATGCTGCAACTGCACAGCTTCAGCCGCGCCATGCTGGTCTTTCTCACAGGGCCGCTGGGCATCGCGGGCGTGGCCATGGCGCTGCTCGCGCTCGGGCGGCCGTTCGGCTTCGTGGCGTTGCTGGGGGTGATCGCGCTCATGGGCATGATCCAGCGCAACTCGGTGATCCTCATCGACCAGATCGAGCAGGACCGCGCGCGCGGAGTGCCCGCGTGGGACGCCATCGTCGAGTCGGCCGTGCGCCGCCTGCGGCCCATCGTGCTCACGGCCGCCGCAGCGGTGCTGGCCATGATCCCGCTGTCGCGCAGCGTGTTCTGGGGCCCGATGGCCGTGGCGATCATGGGCGGCCTCATCGTGGCCACGGTGCTCACATTGCTGGCCCTGCCCGCCATGTACGCGGCCTGGTTCCGCGTGCGGCGCCCCGTTCCAGAAGACGTCGCCACGGCCCGATAAGGAAATTTTGAAGGCGGCCCTCGCAACCAAGGTAAAATCGAGGGTTGACCCAATTCATATGGGCGGCGAGGCCTCTTCGCCGCCTGTCTGTTTGTAGACCAGCGCGGGTGGCGAAATTGGTAGACGCACCAGGTTTAGGTCCTGACGCCAGCAATGGCGTGCCGGTTCGAGTCCGGCTCCGCGCACCACCCCTGTGAGACTTGGCGGAACACGGTGCAGGCTGCACTGCAGCCGGCACGGTCCACATCCCTCTGATAGTAGGAACCATCATGGCCGTTACTGTTGAAACTCTTGAAAAGCTCGAGCGCAAGATCACGCTGAGCCTGCCCCTGTCCGCGATCCAGACCGAAGTGGATGCCCGCCTCAAGCGCCTGGCACGCACGGTGAAGATGGACGGCTTCCGTCCCGGCAAGGTGCCCATGAACGTGGTGGCCCAGCGCTACGGCTACTCCGTGCAGTACGAAGTGCTGAACGACAAGGTGGGCGAGGCGTTCTCCCAGGCCGCCAACGAGGCCAACCTGCGCGTGGCCGGCCAGCCCCGCATCACCGAGAAAGACGGCGCCCCCGAAGGCCAGGTGACTTTCGATGCCGTGTTCGAAGTGTTTCCCGAAGTCAAGATTGGTGACCTGGCCAGCGCCGAGGTCGAGCGCCTGTCCGCCGAGGTGAACGACGCTGCCATCGACAAGACCGTGGACATCCTGCGCAAGCAGCGCCGCACTTTCGCCCAGCGCGCCCTGGGCGCTGCCGCCGAAGATGGCGACCGCGTGACCGTGGACTTTGAAGGCAAGATCGACGGCGAGCCCTTCGCGGGCGGCAAGGCCGAAGACTTCCAATTCCTGGTCGGCGAAGGCCAGATGCTCAAGGAGTTCGAAGACGCCGTGCGCGGCATGAAGTCGGGCGAGAGCAAGACCTTCCCGCTGGCATTCCCGGCCGACTACCACGGCAAGGACGTGGCGGGCAAGACCGCCGACTTCCTGGTCACCGTGAAGAAGATCGAAGCGGCGCACCTGCCCGAAGTGAACGAGCAGCTCGCCAAGTCGCTCGGCATCGCCGACGGCACGGTGGAAGGCCTGCGCGCCGACATCAAGAAGAACCTCGAGCGTGAAGTCAAGTTCCGTCTGCAGGCCCGCAACAAGCAGGCCGTGATGGATGCCCTGGTCTCCAAGGCCGAGCTGGACCTGCCCAACGCCGCCGTGCAAGCCGAAATTGCCCGCCTGCTCGAAGGCGCCCGCGCCGACCTGAAGCAGCGCGGCATCAAGGATGCCGACAAGGCCGAGATTCCTGACGACGTGTTCCGTCCCCAGGCCGAGCGTCGCGTGCGCCTGGGCCTGGTGGTGGCCGAACTGGTGCGCGCCAACGAACTGCAGGCCAAGCCCGAGCAGCTCAAGGCCCACATCGACGAGCTGGCAGCCAGCTACGAGAAGCCCGAGGACGTGGTTCGCTGGTACTTCAGCGATCGCCAGCGCCTGGCCGAGGTCGAGGCCGTGGTCATCGAGAACAACGTGACCGAATTCGTCCTGGGCAAGGCCAAGGTGGCCGACAAGGCCATCAGCTTCGAAGAGCTGATGGGCCAGCAGGGCTGACGCCCTCGCGCTCCAAAGAGCCTTCTTCCGGAAGGAACCGGAGCGCCCTCTCTTTCCTTGGGGCTTGTGCTTTGGCGCACAAGCCCCAATTCATTTCTGGGTACAGTTGCACTAACCGCTTGACTGGAGAAAACATGAGCGCACTGGAAACACAAGCCCTGGGCATGATCCCCATGGTCATCGAGCAGTCGGGCCGCGGCGAGCGGTCGTACGACATCTATTCGCGCTTGCTGAAGGAGCGTGTGATCTTCCTGGTGGGCGAGGTCAACGACCAGACCGCCAACCTGGTGGTGGCGCAGCTGTTGTTCCTGGAGAGCGAGAACCCGGACAAGGACATCTCGTTCTACATCAACTCGCCCGGTGGCAGCGTGACGGCCGGCATGGCGATCTACGACACCATGCAGTTCATCAAGCCCGACGTGTCCACGCTGTGCTGCGGCTTTGCCGCCAGCATGGGGGCATTCCTGCTGGCTGCGGGTGCCAAGGGCAAGCGCTTCTCGCTGCCCAACTCCAAGATCATGATCCACCAGGTGCTCGGCGGTGCACGCGGCCAGGCGACCGACATCGAGATCCACGCGCGCGACATTCTGCGCACCAAGGACCAGATGAACCGCATCCTGGCCGAGCGCACGGGCCAGCCCATTGAGAAGGTCAAGGCCGATACCGAGCGCGACTATTTCATGACGGCGGACGAGGCCAAGGACTACGGCATCGTCGACCAGGTGATTTCCAAGCGCCCCTGAGATACAAGCCAAAGCGGCCCCGGACGCCCTAGCACGGCGTTTCCCCTCGCGGGAAGCGCCGTTTCCATTTCGGTATCATTCCCTCGACATCGTTTCTGTAACAAGGCATTGCCCCCATGGCCGAGAAAAAAGGCTCCTCCAGCGAGAAAACCCTCTACTGCTCCTTCTGCGGCAAGAGCCAGCACGAAGTGAAGAAGCTGATCGCTGGTCCGTCGGTCTTTATCTGCGACGAGTGCATTGACCTGTGCAACGAGATCATCCGCGACGAGCTGCCCGCCGCCGAAGGCGCGCGCGAGGCCCGCGGCGATCTGCCGACCCCGGCCGAGATCAAGGCCAACCTCGACAACTACGTGATCGGCCAGGACAAGGCCAAGCGCACGCTGGCCGTGGCCGTGTACAACCACTACAAGCGCCTGCGCCACAAGGACAAGGCGGGCAAGGACGAGGTGGAGCTCACCAAGAGCAACATCCTGCTCATCGGCCCCACGGGTTCGGGCAAGACGCTGCTGGCGCAGACGCTGGCGCGCATGCTCGATGTGCCCTTCGTCATGGCCGACGCCACCACGCTGACCGAAGCCGGCTACGTGGGCGAGGACGTCGAGAACATCATCCAGAAGCTGCTGCAGAGCTGCAACTACGACGTGGAGCGCGCCCAGCGCGGTATCGTCTACATCGATGAGATCGACAAGATCTCGCGCAAGTCCGACAACCCCAGCATCACGCGCGACGTGTCGGGCGAAGGGGTGCAGCAGGCGCTGCTCAAGCTCATCGAAGGCACTATGGCCAGCGTGCCGCCGCAGGGCGGGCGCAAGCACCCCAACCAGGACTTCCTGCAGATCGACACGACCAACATCCTGTTCATTTGCGGTGGTGCGTTCGCGGGGCTGGAGAAGGTGATCGAGAACCGTACCGAGGCCTCGGGCATTGGCTTCGGTGCCGCCGTCAAGAGCAAGCAGCAGCGCTCACTCACCGAAGTGTTCCAGGACATCGAGCCCGAGGATCTCATCAAGTTCGGCATCATCCCCGAACTGGTGGGCCGCATGCCCGTGGTAACTGCGCTGGCAGAACTCAGCGAGGATGCGCTCGTGCAAATCCTCACCGAGCCCAAGAACGCCCTGGTCAAGCAGTACAGCAAGCTGCTATCCATGGAAGGGGTGGATCTGGAGATCCGTCCCGGTGCGCTCAAGGCCATCGCGCGCAAGGCGCTCGTGCGCAAGACCGGCGCGCGCGGGCTGCGCTCGATCCTGGAGCAGTCCCTGATCGGCACCATGTTCGACCTGCCCAATGCCACCAATGTGGAAAAGGTCGTGGTGGACGAATCCACCATCGACGAGAACAAGCCGCCTCTGCTGGTCTATCGCGAGGCAGCCAAGAAGGCCTGAGCCCTTTCCAACGGTGGGCGATGCAATGAAGCACCATGCTCCACCGCCCACCGGGCTGGCGCCTTGGCGCCAGCGGGTTGAAAATTCCCCACTGCGGACCCAGTTGCGCAGTGTTTCATGAGGTTTGCCATGTCCGGACACACCCCCCTGCCTTCCACCCCCCTCGAATTGCCGCTGCTGCCGTTGCGGGACGTGGTCGTATTTCCCCACATGGTGATCCCGCTGTTCGTGGGCCGTCCCAAGAGCATCCGTGCCCTGGAGATGGCCATGGAGGCAGACCGCCGCATCATGCTCGTCGCGCAGAAGGCTGCAGCCAAGGATGAGCCGTCTGTGTCCGACATGTTCGACGTGGGCTGTGTGTCCACGATCCTGCAAATGCTCAAGCTGCCCGATGGCACGGTCAAGGTGCTCGTGGAAGGGCAGCAGCGCGCGCAGGTGAGCGGCATCACGGACCACGAGACCCACTTCGTCTCCACCGTGGCGCCGGTGGATTCCTCCGCCGACGAGAACAAGCCCAGCGAGATCGAGGCGCTGCGCCGCGCGGTGATGCAGCAGTTTGATCAGTACGTCAAGCTCAACAAGAAGATCCCGCCCGAGATCCTTACGTCGATCGCGAGCATCGACGATGCGGGCCGCCTGGCCGACACCATCGCCGCCCACCTGCCGCTCAAGCTCGAGAACAAGCAGGCGGTGCTGGATCTCTCCGACGTCAAGGCGCGCCTCGAAAACCTGTTCGAGCAGCTCGACCGCGAGGTGGACATTCTCAACGTCGACAAACGCATCCGCGGCCGCGTCAAGCGCCAGATGGAAAAGAGCCAGCGCGACTTCTACCTCAACGAGCAGGTCAAGGCCATCCAGAAGGAACTGGGCGAGGGCGAGGAGGGCGCGGACATCGAGGAGATCGAGAAAAAGATCAAGTCCGCCAAGATGCCCGCCGAGGCGCGCAAGAAGGCCGAGAGCGAGCTCAAGAAGCTCAAGCTCATGTCGCCCATGTCGGCCGAGGCCACCGTGGTGCGCAACTACATCGACGTGCTCACGGGCCTGCCCTGGAGCAAGAAGACCAAGATCAAGCACGACCTGGCCAACGCCGAGAACGTGCTCAACGAGGACCACTACGGCCTCGACAAGGTCAAGGACCGCATCCTCGAATACCTCGCCGTGCAGCAGCGCGTGGACAAGGTCAAGGCGCCCATCCTGTGCCTCGTGGGGCCTCCGGGCGTGGGCAAGACCTCGCTGGGCCAGTCCATCGCCAAGGCCACCGGCCGCAAGTACGTGCGCATGGCCCTGGGTGGCATGCGCGACGAGGCCGAGATCCGTGGCCATCGCCGCACCTACATCGGCGCCATGCCGGGCAAGGTGCTGCAGAGCCTCAACAAGATCGGCACGCGCAACCCGCTGTTCCTGCTGGACGAAATCGACAAGCTGGGCACCGACTTCCGCGGCGACCCGTCGAGCGCGCTGCTCGAAGTGCTGGACCCCGAGCAGAACCACACCTTTGGCGATCACTACGTCGAAGTGGACTTCGATTTGTCGGACGTGATGTTCGTCGCCACCAGCAACTCCATGAACATCCCGCCTGCGCTGCTGGACCGCATGGAGGTCATTCGCCTCTCGGGCTACACCGAGGACGAGAAGACCAACATCGCCATGAAGTACCTGCTGCCCAAGCAGATGGGCAACAACGGTGTGAAGGACAGCGAGCTGCAGGTCACCGAGGCGGCCGTGCGCGACATCGTGCGCTACTACACGCGCGAAGCGGGCGTGCGCTCGCTGGAGCGCGAACTTTCCAAGATCTGCCGCAAGGTGGTCAAGGGACTGCAGCTCAAGAAGCTGGAGCCCCAGGTCGTGGTGACCGCCGATAACCTCTCCGAATTCCTCGGCGTGCGCAAGTACAACTACGGCCGCGCCGAGCAGCAAAATCAAGTGGGCCAGGTGGTGGGCTTGGCCTGGACCGAAGTGGGCGGCGACCTGCTCACCATCGAGTCCGCCACCATGCCGGGCAAGGGCAACATCACGCGCACGGGCTCGCTCGGCGACGTGATGAAGGAGTCCGTCGAGGCCGCGCGAACCGTGGTGCGCAGCCGTGCGCGCATGCTGGGCATCAAGGACGAGGCTTTTGAAAAGCGCGATATCCACATCCACGTGCCCGATGGCGCCACGCCCAAGGATGGCCCCAGCGCCGGCGCGGCGATGACCACGGCCCTGGTGTCCGCGCTCACGGGCATCCCCGTGCGCGCCGATGTGGCCATGACGGGCGAGATCACGCTGCGCGGCGAGGTGACGGCCATTGGTGGCCTCAAGGAGAAGCTGCTGGCGGCTCTGCGCGGTGGCATCAAGACGGTGCTGATCCCGGAGGAAAACGTGAAGGATTTGCAGGAGATCCCGGACAACGTCAAGAGCGGCCTGGAGATCGTGCCTGTGAAATGGATCGACAAGGTGCTGGAGGTAGCGCTCGAATCCAAGCCTGTGCCCCTGACCGACGAGGAGGTCGCCGCGGCTGCCGCCGCCGCAGCTGCGGTTTCCGAGAAAGCGCGCGCGGCGACCGCGGATGCAGTGAAGCATTGATCGAAATTTTTTCTGGAGCCCCGAAAAGTACGCTACAATTCATTCCATCGCAGCAAACGTTGTACAATGTGAGGCTTCGATAAATGCGGGAATAGCTCAGTTGGTAGAGCGCAACCTTGCCAAGGTTGAGGTCGAGAGTTCGAGACTCTTTTCCCGCTCCAGATTTCCAAAAAAGGGAAGCAGTTGCTTCCCTTTTTTCCAGAGGAAAGCTGTTTTCTGGCGCGATAGCAAAGCGGTTATGCCCCGGATTGCAAATCCGGTTAGACCAGTTCGACTCTGGTTCGCGCCTCCAGACATTCATGTGCACGTGCGTCGTGTGCGTGAAGATCTGAAAGCCCTGTG
>JASLFM010000574.1 GCA_030150585.1 Acidovorax sp. | reverse complement strand
CAGCTCCTCGTCGCTGTAGCAGGCCCACAGCACCGGGTTGTGCTCCACCTCCTCGGCGTGCATGTGCACGAAGTTCTCGGCCACGAACAGCGCCAGCTTGCGGTACAGCGCTTGCGCGGCGCCCGGGTCTGTAGGCAATGTGCCCAGCATTGCGCACAGCTCGCCGATGGCGGCCAGGTGGTCCTCATGCTCGGCGGCGGCCTGTGCGGTGCTGCCAGGGCGGCGGGCCTCCATGGCGGGGTGGACGACATCGCCCTCGTGCTCCAGGTGGCTGGCGCAGGTGTCGCAAAGCTGGAGTACACGCTCGTTCACGGCGAGCAGGGCGGCGGCGTCGGAGGCGTCCACGCGGCCCACGGCGGCCAGCGTGTCCATCATCATGGCGCGCAGGCCCTTGTGGACGGGGGCGTAGATGTCCAGGCGCGGGGCCGTGTTGGTTTTCAACTGATTCATGGTGTTTTTGGCCTCCAGCGCTTGTCCATCAAGCGCTGGAAGCTCTCCTTTTCATAGTTCAAGCAAAGCGACGCCCATGGCGGCCCATGCGCATGCCCGCCAGCAGCATCAGCGCTGCGAGCAGCAGCACGCCCCAGTCGCCCAGCGTGGGCACGGGCTGCACGCCGCCAGCGCTGCCCGGCGCGGGCGCCACGCCGCCCGTGGGCGGGGCCGAGGCGCTGCCGCCCGCGTTGTTGGCGGTTACGGTGAAGGTGTAGGTGGTGCCGTTGGTCAGGCCCGTCACGGTGCAGCTGGTGGCGGGGGCCAGCACGGTGCAGCTCGCGCCGCCGGGCTGGGCCGTCACCGTGTAGCTGGCGGGCGGGGTGCCGCCTGCGGGGGGCTGCCAGGTGACGGTGACCTGGCCGTTGCCGGGCGTGGCGGCGACGTTGGTCGGCGCGTCGGGGGCGCCGCCCGCCAACAGGGTGACGGGCAGGCCCGTCGATGCCATGCCGCCCGTGAACAGTGTGGCCAGGTAGGGGCCCGCGGGTAGGCTGGGGGCGCGTGGGCGGGCGGTGAATTGCGCGGCGCCGGACTGCTGCGCGGGCAGCCAGAACTCTGCGCCGTCGTCCACGCGGCGCAGCCGCACCAGGGGCGCGTGCGTGGCCGACTGGCTGGTGGCGCTGCCGCTGCCTTCGCCGTCGCTCAGAAGCCCTTGCCCGTTCAGTTGCAGCGTGGCGCCCGTGGCGAGCAGGGCGGGGCTGGCGCTGGTGGCGTCGGGGCGGCGGCCGCCCGGCACGTCGTTGCTGCGGCCATAGAGCAGCGTGGCGGTGGAGTCGTTGCTGGTGCCGCCGCCAGCGATGAGCACCTGGCCGCTCGCCAGCACGGTGGCGGTGTGCGCCCAGCGGGCCATGGGCATGGCAGCGGCGGGCTCCCACACGCCGCGCGCGGGGTCGTAGGTTTCGGCGGAGGCCAGCACCCCCACCCGGTAGCCGCCCGTGACCAGCACGCGCCCGTCGGGCAGCAGCGTGGCGGAATGGAAGGCGCGGCCCTCCTGCAGGTCGCCGGTGGCCTGCCAGGTGTTGGTGGCGGGGTCGTAGATTTCAGTGCTGGCGAGCGCGCTCACGTTGTTGCCGCCGCCTGCCACCAGCACGCGCCCGTCGGGCAGCAGCGTGGCCGTATGCTGGATGCGCGCGGCGGCCAGGTTCGGGCCCGCACTCCACTGGCCGGTGTCGGGGTGGTAAATCTCCACGCTGGCGGTGGCCTGGTTGCCCACGGATCCGCCCGCCACCAGCACGCGGCCGTCGGGCAGCAGCGTGGCGGTGTGGCCGATGCGCGGGCTTTGCAGCGCGCCCACCGACTGCCAGGTGCTGGTGGCGGGGCTGAAGACCTCGGCCACGCCGGCCGAGCCGGCGGTGTCGTCGCTGCCGCCCGCGATCAGCACGTTGCCGTTGGCCAGCAGGGTGGCGGTGTGCCTGCTGCGGCGGTATTGCAGCGGGGCCACGGCCGTCCAGGTGTTGGCGGCGCTGTCGTATGCCTCCACGCTGGCAATGCCGAGGCCTGCCGGATTCTGGCCACCCACGGCCAGCACGCGCCCGTCGCCCAGCAGCGTGGCCGTGTGGTGAAAGCGGCTCTGCTGCATGGCGGCAGCGGTTGTCCACTGGTCCGTGGCCGGGTGGTAGCGGAAGGCGCTGTCGCGCGCGCCGCCCTGGCTGTTGTCCACGCTGCCGCCCGTCACCAGCACGTCGCCGCCGGGCAGCAGCGTGGCGGCGGGCCGCACGCGCATGTCGGGCAGCGCGCCGTTGAAGCTGGCGGAGATATCCCAGCGCAGGCGCTCGGCGCTTTGCAGCGATGCCGCCGTGCCAGCGCCGCCCGTCACCAGCACCTCGCCCGTGTGCAGCAGCAGCGCGCCCAGCGCGCTGCGCGCCTCCGCCAGGGGCGCGAAGACGGAGGACAGGCCGGCGGATGGGTTGAAGATTTCGACCACGGCCGTGGGCGTGCCCGCCGCCTCGCCGCCGGCCAGCAGCACGCGGCCGTCGGGCAACAGGGTGGCGGCATGGCGCTCGCGCGCGGCGTGCAGCGCGGGGCCGGGCGTCCAGGTGTTGGCGGCGGGGTCGTACAGCAGCGTGGAGGCCAGCGCGCCGGTGCCGTCGCTGCCGCCCGCGACGAACACGCGGCCGTCCGGCAGCAGCGTGGCGGTGTGGTCGCGGCGCGGCGCGGGCAGGGGCGCGGCGTCCGCCCAGGTGCCGTCGGCGGGGCTGTACAGCACGGCGGCGGCGGTGGTGGTTTCACCATTGTCGATGCCGCCTACGGCCAGCACGCGCCCGTCGCGCAGTAGCGTGGCCGTGTGCTGGCGCTTGCCCATGCCAACCATCTGGCCGGTCGTGTTCCAACTGCGCGTGGCGGGGTCGTACAGCTCGGCCGAGCGCAGGCCCTCCTGCCCGCTCGTGCCGCGCCCGCCGGTGATCAGCACGCGCCCGTCGGCCAGCAGCGTGGCGGTGTGCTGGCGGCGGCGCACGGACATGGCGCCCGCGTCGGTGAAGGTATTGGTTTGCGGATCGAACGTGGCGGTGGCGTTGACCGAGGCGCTGCCGTTGGTGCCGCC
>JASLFM010000374.1 GCA_030150585.1 Acidovorax sp. | reverse complement strand
CAGGCCGCCTTTGGCCGCGATGCGCCGCTGATCCTGGAGATCGGCTTCGGCATGGGCGAGGCCACGGCCCACATCGCGCGCGTGCGCCCGGCCGACAACTTCCTGTGCTGCGAGGTGCACGAACCCGGCGTGGGCGCGCTTCTCAAGCGCATTGGCGAGCAGGAGCTGACCAACATCCGCATCCTGCAGCACGACGCCGTCGAGGTCATCGACCACATGCTGCCCCCCGGCAGCCTGGACGGCATCCACATCTTCTTCCCCGACCCCTGGCACAAGAAGAAACACAACAAGCGCCGGCTGATCCAGCCGCCGTTCGTGGCCAAGCTGGCCGCGCGCCTCAAGAGCGGCGGCTACCTCCATTGCGCGACCGATTGGCAGCCCTATGCCGAGCAGATGCTCGAAGTGCTGTCGGCCGAGCCGTTGCTGTCCAACACCGCCGAAGGCTACGCACCCCAGCCCGAGTACCGGCCCCTCACCAAGTTCGAGAACCGCGGCCTGCGGCTCGGCCATGGCGTGTGGGACGTGGTGTTCGTGCGGCGCGGCTAGGGCCTGCACTTACCCAGCCCCTCCATGAAGAAGCCCATTCTCCAGAACCTGGTCGAGATGACCGGGCACCGCGACCACCTGCGGCTCGAGGTGTCCGTTCTGTCTACCCTGCAGAAGCTCACGAGTGTCGTGGATATCAGGGCGCTGGAGCTGTTCACGCGCGATGGGCGCCCCTTCATGCGGCCCCGCACGTGGCTGGAGAACGGCCAGCTCGTCTCGACCGACTCCGAAGCATCGCAAGACCCGCGCCGCGAGCCGCTGGAATGCTATCCAGAGCTGCTGCGCGGCATCGACGCGCACGACACCAGCGTGCAATACGCCCCGCGCAAGGGCCGCTACACGCTTTGGTTGCCCGTGTGGATGCACAACAAGGTCAGCACCTGCCTGGAGATCACCCAGTCGCGCGCCTTCTCCGCGCACAAGCTCGATGTGATCCTGGGCATTTCCCAGGTCTACCAGAACTACCAGAGCCTGCTGGACTACAGCGAGCGCGACGCGCTCACGGGCTTGTTCAACCGCAAGACTTTCGACGAACAGTTCGCGCGCTACGCCATGCCGGCCCTCACGGCCCATGCGGACGCGGGCACCGCGCGCCACGATGGTGACGGCCTGGATGCCGATGGGCCGCTGCACCAATGGCTGGCCGTGGTGGACATCGACCACTTCAAGCAGGTCAACGACCGGTTTGGCCACCTCTACGGCGACGAGGTGCTGATCCTCGTGGCCAACATTCTGCGCAACTCGTTCCGCAGCCAGGACCGCATCTTCCGCTTCGGCGGCGAGGAGTTCGTCGTGCTGCTGCGCTCGACCACGCTGGCCACGGCGCACAGGGTGTTCAATCGCTTCCGGGAAACGGTGCAGGAGCATGTCTTCCCGCAGGTAGGGCACGTCACGGTCAGCATCGGCTTCGTCGGCACCGCCCAGGGCTCGCCGGTCGAGATTCTCGGCCAGGCAGACCAGGCCCTCTACTTCGCCAAGGAAAACGGCCGCAACCGCGTTTGCTACTACGACGACCTTGTGGCCCAGGGCCACTTGCAGGCCAAGGTGGCCAACGACGACGTGGAACTGTTCTGAGCGCTTGACGGGTCAGGCGTCAGGCGATCCGCTGCGCACGCAGTCCCGCCCCTCGACCTTGGCCCGGTACAGCAGGGCGTCGGCCCGCGCCAGGAGCTCCTCCAGCGTCTCCCCGGGTTCGAGCTGCGCCACGCCGAAGCTTGCCGTCACGTGGAAATCGCGTCCCTGCACTTGCACGGGCCCAGAGCGCGTGATGGAGCGCAGTCGGTATGCCAG
Organism: Acidovorax sp.; assembly: GCA_030150585.1. Taxonomy (GTDB): domain Bacteria; phylum Pseudomonadota; class Gammaproteobacteria; order Burkholderiales; family Burkholderiaceae_C; genus JASLFM01. Next base: position 2,963 of record JASLFM010000374.1, on the reverse strand, counting down.
GTGCAGCGCCTCCTGCTCCCGGCTTTCGGGCAGCACCACAACGAACTCCTCTCCGCCGTAGCGCGCAATCCAGTCCACCTGGGAGCGCAGCGCGCCACGGTAGCGGCGTGCCATATCGCGCAGCACCGCGTCTCCGGCAGCATGGCCGAATTCATCGTTCACGCGCTTGAAGTGGTCCAGATCCGCAAACACGACACTCAACGGGCGCTGGTAGCGGCGGCTGCGTTCCACTTCGGCCGGCAAGCGCTCGTCCAAGGCGCGGCGGTTGAAGCAGCCCGTGAGCGCGTCGGTCATGGACAGGCGCTTGACCTCCTCGACCGATTCCTCGAGCTGCCGCGTGCGTTCCGCCACGCGCGTATCGAGCAACTGAATGTGGCGCCGCACGTCGTCCTGCAGCCGCTGGAAGCCCCGGGCCATCAGATCGATCTCGTCCATGCGGCGAGGATTGCGGCGCACCAGCGCCAGCGGCCGCGACAGCGTGTCGGGCTTGAGCTCAGCGGCAAAGCGTGCCATCTGCGCCAGCGGCTCCTGCAGCTCGCGGCGCAGCACCCAGGCCACGACAAAGCACACCAGCAGCGCAAACAGCGCATAGCCTCCAAGCATGCGCAGCGTCCGGCTGAGCGTCTGCAGGCCGAAGTACTCGGTGTCGGCCCAGATCTCGAGTTCGCCGATCACCGAGTCCCCTTCGGGCGCCGGAATCCGCAGCGCAATGGTGGGCGGCTGGTCGTGGTGACCATGCAGCCCTGCCTCGAAGACAGGTCCGGTGACCGAGCGCACCTGCACGCGCCCCACCTCGGGCAGCTTGGCCAGCCAATCGACCTGGCGCTGTACCGCGACGGGCTCGATGTCCCACAGGGCCGTGGACAGCAAGTAGAGGCTGTTCTCGGCCAGAGCACGCACATCCTTGTCGAAGCGCGCCTGCCCCTGGCGGAATTCGAGCGCGGCATGCACTCCGCCCAGCAGAACCATGCACAGCAATGCCAGCACCATGATGCGCTGGATCAGCAGCCTTGCGATGGAGCGGAACGGCGGCGTGGCCATGGTGCCTACCGCAGCCAATGCCCAGCCTCGAACCCATACCGCTTGAGCTGCGGGTTCAAGGCCTTGCTGTAGCGCCGGAAATCAATGCCCATGGCAGGCTGCTCCATGCGCCGCTCGAATTGCTGCAGGATTTCAGCGTCGAAGAGCGCAAACAGCGAGCGCTGCTGCTCCAGCCCCTCGCCAGCGAAGTCGACGCCCCGCGAATGGTCGAACAGCATGACGAGCGCCCAGGCCCCGGTCAGGAAATGCCCGCCTGCGAGCGCGGAGAGGTCCCCGCTGCGCAACGCGGCCAGGGCTTCGGGCGATGTGTTGATGCCGCTAAACCAGGCATCGCGCCCCGGCGTGCCGCCGCGTTGGCGCCATGCAGCCATGGCGCCGAAGGCCATCTGGTCGTTTCCCGCCCATACGAGCCGAGCGTCCGGGTGGCGCTGAAAAAGCCAGCGCGCCTGCTCCTGGGCCTTGTCGCGGCGCCAGTCGCCGAACACCTCCTGTAGCAGCTCCACGTCGCCCGCCTCCTGGACCGCGCGGCGCATGCCCGCATTGCGCGCGATCGACGTAGGTGAGGAACGGTCGCCCGCAAGAGCAAGCAGATGCAGCCGGCCATCCGCCGCCCGGCCGTTGCCAGACGCCCGGGCCTGGGCGATGAGTGCGCGCGCCGTGAGGTAGCCCGCTTCCTCGGCCCGGGGCTCCAGGCTACCGAGCCAGAAGGCGTAGCGCTCGCGCGGCGCCCCGGTTTCCTCGCGGGCGCGGCCATGCACGCCGCTGAATGCCATGAAGGCCAGAATGCCCGATCCATCGAGCTGGCGCAGCATCTCTGGCGCCGCGCCATAGTCATTCGACAGCACCACATAGTCGGGCCGCTTCGCTTTGTCGCGCTGCGCGAGCTGCCGTGCCAGCGCCAGGCCGCGCACGTGGTCGCGGCCGGCATACTGCACTTCCAGCCGCATGCCCAGGCTGCGCGCGGCCTGCTCCATGGCGGCCGAGGCGCTGGCCCAATAGACCTCATCCGGCTTGCCCGGATTGATGAAGACGACGGACAGCGCCCAGCAAGGACTGCACAGCCCCAGCCACAGCGTTACCAGCCAGCGCAGCAGGCAGGGCCCGGCCGCTTTCCGAAGATTGCACAACATCTGGATACATATTGTGGCAAGAAGCCGGCGCCGCCTGGTGCAGAAGTAGCAGGCCTTCGTGGGGTAATTCCGCGCCCCCGGCACGGAACCTCCACGAAGGGCGCGGCGTCAGAGCCGCTCTGCCACCCAGCCTTGCACCGAAGCCAGCGCCTGGGGCAGCGCTGCGGCGTTGGTGCCGCCAGCCATGGCCATGTCGGGCTTGCCGCCGCCCTTGCCGCCCACCTGGCCGGCCACGAAGTTGACGAGCTCGCCCGCCTTGACCTTGCCCATGCTGTCGGCGGTCACGCCAGCGGCGAGCTGCACCTTGTCGCCATCGACGGCGGCCAGCACGATGGCGGCCGTCTTGAGCTTGTCCTTGAGCTTGTCCATGGTGTCGCGCAAGGTCTTGGCGTCGGCGCCGTCGAGCTTGGCGGCCAGCACCTTGAGGCCCTTCACATCAACAGCCTGGCCCACGAGTTCGTCGCCCTGGCTCGAAGCGAGCTTGCCCTTGAGCGCGGCCACTTCCTTTTCCAGGGACTTGATCTGGTCGAGCGTACCGCCGATGCGGGCCGTGAGCTCGGCGGCAGGGCTCTTGAGCGCGCCAGCGGCCTGGTTCACGGTGTCTTCGAGCTGCTGCAGATAGGCCAGTGCGTTCTCGCCCGTAACAGCCTCGACGCGGCGAACGCCTGCGGCCACGCCGCTCTCGCCCACGATCTTGAACAAGCCGATGTCTCCCGTGCGCTGCACGTGCGTGCCGCCACACAGCTCGCGGCTGGTGCCGATGTCGAGCACGCGCACGGTCTCGCCGTACTT
>JASLFM010000385.1 GCA_030150585.1 Acidovorax sp. | reverse complement strand
TGTGGAACGCCAGCGTGGTGTAGGGAAAGCGCACCGTCTCGCGCCCGCGCAGCGCGGGGTGGGTGGCGATCAGTTCCTCCATCTGCGCGCGCACCTGCGCGCGCTGCGCATCGGGCAGCGCGGCGATGAAGCTCACCGACAGGAAGCGGTCCACGATCACCCGCTGCGGCGGCCCCACGTGCTCGTGGGGCAGACGCGTCTCCACCAGTTCGCCAAAGCCCGGGTGCGGGAACGGCCGGCGCCAGTCGCCCTTGTGAAAGCGCGGCGCATCGCCTTCGAACGGGGTGATGATGGCCGTGAGCGCGGCCACCCAGTCCACCGACTCGTCGCGCACGTTCCACACCAGGCCCAGTCGCCCGCCGGGGTGCAGCACGCGGTGGAACTCGTCCAGCGCCTCGCGGCTGGCGAACCAGTGGAAGGCCTGGGCGCACACCACGGCGTCGAGCGCGCCGTCTGGCAGCGGAATGGCCTGCGCGGCGCCCGCCACGGGACGCACGCCGGGCAGGTGCTGCGCCTCGATCTCGGCGCGCATGGCGTCCACGGGCTCCACGGCCACAATGCTGGCGCCCGTGGTGGCCAGCAGCTTGGTGAACTTGCCCGTGCCCGCGCCCACGTCGGCCGCCTCGCGGCCGGGGCCGAGCCCCAGCATCTCCTCCAGCCAGACCAGCAGCGCGGCTGGGTAGTCCGGTCGGCCGCGCGCGTAGGCCTGCGCCTCCTTTGCAAACCCCTGCCGTGCCGCCGCGTGCACGCTATTTCCGTTTTCGACCACCATGACCACTCCTTTCGTGCTTCCCCCCATCCATGACCTGCATGATGCCGCGTTGGCCACCCGGCTGCAGCACGTGATCGACCTCAAGACCAAGCCGCTCGGCTCGCTGGGCTTGCTCGAGCGCCTGGCGCTGCGCCTGGGCCTGATCCTGGGCTCCGAGGCGCCCGTGCTCCAGGCGCCGCAGATGCTGGTGTGCGCGGGCGACCACGGCCTGGCCGCGCGCGGCGTGTCGGCCTACCCGAGCGACGTGACCTGGCAAATGGTCGAGAACTTTCTTGCGGGCGGCGCGGCCGTGAGCGTGCTCGCGCGCCAGCACGGCCTGGCGCTCACGGTGGTGGACTGCGGCGTGCGCCATGGCTTTGCGCCGCGCCCTGGCCTGCTGGTGCGCAAGGTGGCGCCAGGCACGCAGGACGCATCCCAGGGCCCCGCGATGACCGCTGCGCAGTGCCAGCAGGCCCTGGCCCACGGCGCCGAGGCGGTGCGCGGCCTGCCGGGCAATGTGCTGCTGCTGGGCGAGATGGGCATCGGCAACACCTCGGTGGCCTCGCTGCTGCTCGCTCGGCTCGCGGGCGTGGGCCTCGACGAGTGCACGGGCGCGGGCACGGGGCTGGACGATGCGGGCATCGTGCGCAAGCGCGCCGTGCTGCAGCAGGCGCTTGACGCGAACGCGGGCGCCGTGGCGCCGCTGGATGCGCTGGCGGCGCTGGGCGGCTTCGAGGTCGCCACGCTCGTGGGCGCGGTGCTGCAGGCAGCGGCCGAGCGCCGCGTGGTCGTGGTGGACGGCTTCATCACGAGTGCCGCCGTGCTGGTCGCCAGCCGCCTGCAGCCGCTCGTGCTGCAGCGCTGCGTGTTCGCGCACCGCTCGGGCGAGCGCGGCCATGCGGCCATGCTGGGCGCCATGCAGGCCGAGCCGCTGCTGGACCTGGGCCTGCGCCTGGGCGAGGGCTCGGGCGCGGCGCTGGCCTGGCCGCTGCTGGTGTCGGCCTGTGCCGTATTGCGCGAGATGGCGAGCTTCGACAGCGCGGGGGTGGCGCAGCGGTCGTGAGCGATTAGGGCCTGCTCACCCTAGTGGTCGTGATGCAGGTAGCGGGCCTGGCGCGGCAGGCGAAGGGCCACGCAGAACGCCACCACCATCATGGCTGTCACGTACCAGAAGAAGGCCGACTCGTGGCCCAGCGACTTGAGGCCCAGGGCCACGTATTCGGCCGAGCCGCCGAAGATGGCGTTCGCCACCGCGTAAGCCAGGCCCACGCCGAGCGCGCGCACTTCGGGCGGGAACATCTCGGCCTTCACGATGCCACTCACCGAGGTGTAGAAGCTCACCACGGCCAGCGCGGCCACGATGAGCGCGAAGGCCGCCACGGGGCTCGCGGTGTGCTGCAGCGCCGTGAGGATGGGCACGGTGGTGAATGCCCCCAGGCCGCCGAACAGCAGCATGTTGTTGCGCCGGCCGATGCGGTCTGACAGCGCGCCGAACAGCGGCTGCATGCACATGTAGAGGAAGAGGGCGCCCGTCATCACGTAGCTGGCCGTCTTGATGGGCAGGTGCACCGTGTTCACCAGGTACTTCTGCATGTAGGTGGTGAAGGTGTAGAAGATCAGCGAGCCGCCGGCCGTGTAGCCCAGCACGGTGAAGAACGCCGCCTTGTGGTGGCGGAAGATGCCGCCGATGGTGCCGGCCTCCTTGTTCTGCCGGGCCGCGTCGCTCTGCGTCTCGTGCAGCGTGCGGCGCAGGAACAGCGCCACCACGGCCGAGATGGCGCCCATCACGAACGGAATGCGCCAGCCCCAGGCCTTGAGCTCGGCCTCGGTCAGCAGCGTCTCCAGCGCCACGATGACGAGCACGGCCAGCAACTGCCCGCCGATCAGCGTCACGTACTGGAACGAGGAGAAGAACCCGCGGTGGCCGCGCAGCGCCACCTCGCTCATGTAGGTGGCGGTGGTGCCGTACTCGCCGCCCACCGACAGCCCTTGGAACAGGCGGCACAGCAGCAGCAGGAAGGGCGCCCAGGCGCCGATGGCCGCATAGGTGGGCAGGCAGGCGATGACGAGCGAGCCCGCGCACATCATGGTCACCGAGATGAGCATCGACGTCCTGCGCCCGTAGCGGTCCGCGATGCGCCCGAACAGCCAGCCGCCGATGGGCCGCATCAGAAAGCCCGCTGCGAACACGCCTGCCGTGTTGAGCAGCTGGGCCGTGGGGTCGGCCTTGGGGAAGAACGCCGGCGCGAAGTACAGCGCCGAGAAGGCGTACACGTAGAAGTCGAACCACTCCACGAGGTTGCCCGACGAGGCCGCCATGATCGCGAAGACGCGGTGGCGTTTTTCAGCCGCCGTGTACACGGGCAGCGCGGATGCCGAAGCAGGGATTGCACTCATCGCGGACCACCTTTCTGGCCGCGCGCCATGGGCACGCGGGGCAAGCGACCGCATGATTGTGCACCCGCGCGGGCGCGGCGCGCTGTCAGCCAAATGCCCGACTTGCCGGCGCTTTCAGGGCGCGGGCGTCTTGGGCTGGTAGTCGCACCAGGGCGCGGCCACGCATTCCCAGCAGCGCGGCTTGCGCGCCTGGCACACGTAGCGGCCCAGCAGGATGAGCCAGTGGTGCGAGTCCACCGCATAGGCGGGCGGT
>JASLFM010000295.1 GCA_030150585.1 Acidovorax sp. | reverse complement strand
GCGCGCCACGCGCTGGGAGCACAACTTTCCGCGCGGCGTGGGCGTGCCCGACCAGTCGGCCGTGCTGCTGGGCCTGCTGATGCTGCGCGGCCCGCAGACCGCGGGCGAGCTGCGCATCAACGCCGAGCGCTGGCACCGCTTCGCCGATATCTCCTCGGTCGAGGCCTTCCTGGACGAACTGCAGGAGCGCGGCGACGACAAGGGCGGCCCGCTCGTGGTGCTGCTGCCGCGCGCGCCGGGGGCGCGCGAGCCGCGCTGGGCACACCTGCTGTGCGGGCCGGTGGACGTGGAGGCGCTGCAGGCCACCCAGGCCAACGCCGGCGCGCCCGCCAGCCCCGCCCTGCAAGCGCGCGTGGAGGCGCTGGAGGCCGAAGTGGCCGCACTGCAGGCCACGGTGCGCCGGCTGTGTACGGAGCTGGGCATCGAGCAGGAGACCTAGGGCGAATCGGCCCTCAAACGCCCATGTCGCCACCCGGACAGGAATAAAACGAACGACCGTGCTACAAATATCCCCTCACAGGAGACACACCGCATGGATCTCGCATTCACCCCCGAAGAACAGGCCTTCCGCGAAGAGATTCGCACCTGGGTGCGCGCCAACCTGCCCGCGCACATTTCCCACAAGGTCCACAACGCCTTGCGCCTGACGCGCGAGGACATGCAGGGCTGGGCCAAGATCCTGGGCAAGAAGGGCTGGCTGGGCTTTGGCTGGCCCAAGGAATTTGGCGGCCCTGGCTGGACAGCCGTGCAGAAGCATTTGTTCGAAGAGGAATGCGCCCTGGCCGGCGCGCCGCGCATCGTCCCCTTCGGCCCCGTGATGGTGGCGCCCGTCATCATGGCCTATGGCACGCCCGAGCAGCAAAAGCGCTTCCTGCCCGGCATCGCCAGCGGCGAGGTGTGGTGGAGCCAGGGCTACTCCGAACCTGGCTCGGGCTCGGACCTGGCCAGCCTCAAGACCCGCGCCGAGCGCGTGGGCGACAAGTACATCGTCAACGGCCAGAAGACCTGGACCACGCTGGGCCAGTACGGCGACTGGATGTTCAACCTCGTGCGCACCAGCAACGAGGGCAAGCCGCAGACCGGCATCTCCTTCCTGCTGCTCGACATGAAAAGCCCCGGCGTGACGGTGCGCCCCATCAAGCTGCTCGACGGCGAGTGCGAGGTCAACGAGGTGTTCTTCGACAACGTCGAGGTACCCGCTGACCAGCTCATCGGCGAGGAAAACAAGGGCTGGACCTATGCCAAGCACCTGCTGAGCCACGAGCGCACCAACATCGCCGACGTGAATCGCAGCAAGCGCGAGCTCGAGCGCTTGAAGCGCATTGCCAAGAACGAAGGCCTGTGGGACGACATGCGCTTTCGCGACCAGATCGCGCTGCTCGAGGTGGACATCGTGGCCCTCGAAATGCTCGTGCTGCGCGTGCTCTCGGCCGAGAAGAGCGGCAAGAACTCGCTCGACATCGCAGGTCTGCTCAAGATCAAGGGCAGCGAGATCCAGCAGCGCTACGCCGAACTCATGATGCTGGCGGCCGGCCCCTTCGCCCTGCCCTTCATCGAGGAGGCCATGGAGGCCGGCTGGCAAGGCGACTTCCCTGGCGGCACCGTGGCCAACGCCCCACTCGCATCGACCTACTTCAACCTGCGCAAGACCACCATCTACGGCGGCAGCAACGAAGTGCAACGCAACATCGTCGCGCAGACGGTGCTTGGCTAAGGAGACAAGAACATGGACTTCGATTTTTCCGACGACCAGCAGCAACTGCGCGACGCCGTGCGCCGGTGGGTGGACAAGGGCTACAGCTTCGAGCGCCGCCGCGCCATCGTGGCGGCCGGCGGCTTCGACCGCGCGGCCTACGGCGAATTGGCCGAACTGGGCCTCACGGCCCTCACCGTGCCCGAGGCCCATGGTGGCCTGGGCCAGGGCGCCGTCGACGCCATGGTGGCGATGGAAGAGCTGGGCCGCGGCATCGTGCTGGAGCCGCTCGCGCAGGCCTTCATCGCAGCCAGCGCTCTGTCGCACCACGCCCCCGAGGCCGTACAGGCCACCTGGCTGCCGCGCATCGCCAGCGGCGAGGCGATGGTCGTGCTGGCGCACCAGGAGCGCAAAGCCCGCTACCGCCTCGACGTTTGCGAGGCAAAAGCGGTGCCAACGCCCACGGGGCATGCGCTGACAGCTCTCAAAAGCATAGTCCCCGCGGGTGACCACGCCGACGCCTATCTCGTGCCCGCACGCCTGGACGGCCAAATCGCCCTGTTCCTCGTGGAGCGCAACGCCAGCGGCGTGGCCGCGCGCGGCTACCGCACGCAGGACGGCAGCCGCGCCGCCGAAGTGGTGATGGACAGCGCCGCCGCCACGCTCATCACCACCCACGGCCTGGCCGCCCTGGAGCGGGCCGTGGACACCGGCATCGCCTGCGCCTGCGCCGAAGCCGTGGGCGTGATGGACCAGACCGCCGCCGTGACCTTCGACTACCTGAACCAGCGCAAGCAGTTCGGCGTGCCCATCGCCAGCTTCCAGGCCCTGCGCCACCGCGCGGCCGACATGAAGATGCAGCTCGAACTCGCACGCTCGATGAGCTACTACGCCAGCCTCAAGCTCGGCGCCCCGGCCGACGAACGCCGCAGCGCCATCGCGCGCGCCAAGGTGCAACTGGGCCAGTCCATGCGCTTCGTGGGCCAGCAGGCGGTGCAAATGCACGGCGGCATCGGCGTGACCGACGAGTACATCGTGAGCCACTACTTCAAGAAACTCACCCAGCTCGAAATGACTTATGGCGACACGCTGCACCACCTGGGCGAGGTGTCGGCGCGGATGCAGGAGACGGCGGGGGTGTTTGCCTGAGGCCTGCTTCGTAGGCTTTTCACGGAAAAAATCCCCGCTGGCTCTGCACTAGCGGGGATTTTTCTTTGAATGCCACGCGCCCTCAATGTGCGTGGTCGTGTGCCTCGCGGCCATGTGCCTCTGCGCGCTTCTTGTCGTCCAATACGTTCACCGTGATGCCGTTGGGCAGCACCATGTCGCCGGGGCGCTGGCCCGGTTTGCAGGCGCCAAGCCAGCGGCCCTCGAACAACCTGCGGCCCGTGTTGTGCATCGGCGTCTGGGCATACTTCACGTCATAGGCGCCGCTGTACGCAGCCTGCAGGTCGCCCCGCAACTCCATCTGCGCATCGACGCGGTTGCCGTGCACATAGCACAAGGTCGTGATGTCATACCCCTCGCCCGCCCTCTTGGCGCGGCGCTGGGCCTTGACTTCATGGCAGTCCTCCTGGCCCGGCAAGATCGACAGCAGCACGGTGGAATCGGCTTCGGCGCTGGTGCATTGCTGCACCGTTTGCGGCCTGGGCGCGGCTTGCCCCGGGCGCTTGAGCACCAGGTCGTCGCTGCGCAAGGTCACCTCCCACAGCCCGCTCTTGCGCGCGGGCAGGGGGGGGGCCTTGGCGGCCTTCTTCGGCACCCCCGGTGCTTCGTGTGCCAGGCCCGGCGCGGCCCACAGTACCGCGCACAGTGCCAGGCCATATTTGCCATAGCGCATTCGCATTCTGGGCTCCGTGGAATTTTCAAAAACAATAGCTGCCTGCGTTGGCTACGCAAAACTTTCCAGCCGATTCTATGAAAAAAGCCAGCCGCACCGGAGTGCGCGCTGGCTCTTTCATCCATCGCGGGCCACAAGGCGGGCCTGGCGATGGCGGCGCAGTATCAATGCACCGTGCGGCGGCGCACGCCCAGCGTGAACAGCCCCACCAGGGCCGACAGGACGATCAGGCCCCATTCGCTCATGGTGGGGATCGAAGCGGGAACCGCCGCCACCAACACGCCCGCGGCCGCCACGGGCACGGACTTGCCGGCGCCGCCCAGGCTGGGATCGCTGTTGTCGGCATTGCCCGTCACCGTGACCGGCTTGCTGGTGCCCTGGTCCGCAGGGTTGTTCGGCGCGCCCGACAGCGGGCAAACCACGGTCTTGCCCACCGGCACGTTCGCAGGACCGGTCCAGTTCACGCCGTCCAGGGTGCATTGCCCCGCGGTGACGCCCCCCGGCAGGCCCGAGATGGTGCACTTGGCGTTAACGGCCGCGGTCGCACCCTGGTTGGTGCAGGAAAACTGCGACCCTGCGGGCAGGGCTTGTCCAAAAGGCATGGACTTGGGCACCTTGCTCACATCGGGCACCATGTCGGGCAGCAGCGCGGTTTTGACAGGCGTACCCAATTGGGGCGCCACCGAATTAGCGGCAATGGTGTACGAAGCGTTGTTGACTGAGTTGGCTGTCGTGCTGGCCGGGACCCGCACCGTCATAGTGAACGTGCCGCTATCGCCAGCGTTCATAGCTCCCACATTGCAAACCATGTCCGTCGTAGCGCCGACAGCGGGTGCGGTGCACACAGCCGCGTTGGTACCACCCACCGACACAAACGTGGCCGTGACGCCATCCGAGCCTTTGGGCATGGGCACGTTCAGCACCACGTTGTTGGCGACCGCGCTGCCTGCTACGTTCTGGTAAGTGTAGGTGTAAGTGATAAGTGAAGAGCCGTCTGCCTCGGTCGGCTGGCGAATGGTGCCCATGGGCTCCGTCGCGGCCACCCACAGGCCTGCGCCATTTTCCAGCTTGGTGCTCACCAAATCCAGGTACAAATGCCCTTCGTGACCACCTTGCGAGCAGCCCGCAGCGACAGCATAGAACTCCAGCTTGGCTCCATCCGCCACGTCGGCAATTGCCAAGGGGACGTCAAAAGTTTGCCAGTCTGTATATTTGTATTGGCCTATGCCAGTGTGCCACGTAAAGCCCGGCTCATTGGCGAAATTGAAGGTGGTGAACAGAATTTTCCCCGTGTCCACATTCTTCACTTGAATGAAAAAATAGGGCTGCTGGTCAGCCGGATGGCTGGCATCCTGCATCACTGGCGCCGCAGCAAAGCGGATATGGATTTTTCCATCCGGATCCTTATCACTCAAATAATTGACAGTCGCCGTTTGGCGTATACCATTGGCTTTATTACTGCTCCCACCATTATTAAGCAATGCCGCAGCACCGCCCCAATGCGGAAACTTAATAGCGTTATTGGTATTGGCATCACTCAAACTATCTGTAGCACCGCGCGGTATAGACCAAAGGTTACTGGTGCCACCTGGCACCAGATTTAGGGCGGCTTCGCTTGTAGGCGTTACAAAAACCCCCCCCACTTTAGGAATGCCATTATTCGTGTAACTTTCCTTGGTCCAGCCATTGAAATTCGTGACGTCCTCAAATCCGCCATTTGTAAAGCCTGCATGTACCACAGAAGCAAAAAAAAGGCTCACAACAACGGGAATTCGTAAAAATTTTTTCACCAAAAGATCCTCCACATAAAACATCTTCACAGCTGCGCAATGGCAACAAAAATCAAAATAACCTTCTAAAGTCCCCCCCGTGGCTCACGGCACAAACACCAGCCCTTTGCCAAATACGGCCCGCACCGGCAGCGTCGTGCCCGTGCCATCCAATGTCTTGCGCCGCAGCCGGGTGAGCTGCGACTCGATGCGGTGGAAGCCGTCTTCCACATCGCCGGTCCCC
>JASLFM010000293.1 GCA_030150585.1 Acidovorax sp. | reverse complement strand
GCGGGTCGGAGAAGATCTCCGCATGCGCTACGTTATCCATAGCTGCTCGCGCAAGGTAGGCGCGGGCCATATCGTAAAAATCCTGCTCATGCAGCAACACGCTGGCACCAGCGTAGTAGATGTCCAGAAAGCTCTGCAGGTCCGTGAACGCATAGGCGCGGCGCAGGTCCTCGACGCTGGCATAGGGCAGAGCAACACCGTTGCGCTGCGCCAGCGCGAAGATCATCTCGGGCTCCAGCGAGCCCTCGATATGGATGTGCAGCTCGGCCTTGGGCATGGCGGCCAGCAGGCCGGGCAGGCGGTCGGCGGAGATGGGCGGGACCTTGAACATCAGCAGACTCCAAAAGTGATGCCGCTGGCCTTGAGATAGCGGCGATAGGCGGAAGAGGCCCTGTCGGCGGCGGTATGCAGTTCCGCCCGAAGGTCCAGCGGCAGGCGCTTCGGCCTTTGCGATTCGAGCACCGGCTGGTCCTGCGTGAAGATGGTGTGCTAGAAGGCCTGCAGCCTTTCGTCGGGCGAATCGAAGTCGGCCACGGCCAGGCGGAACCACACGCGGCTCGCCTCCGGTGCGACGGGGCAGATCAACAGCGCAATCAATTCGCGCCAGCCCTGCACGGCCGTGGTGCCGGCCTCTGGCACCTTGGTGAGCACGGCCGCGTAGGGCCCGGTCACCTCGTATTCATATTCCACCTGTGCAGGCGCCGTGGAATGCATGTTGGACCGCGGCTGCCAGGCCTTGCAGCCCGTGGCGCGCAGGCCCGTGGGCGTGGATTCGACCTGGTAGCTATCAATGGCCGTGGCATCGCGCGCCCCCAGCCAGCCTTCGTGCACGAAGCCGAAATGCGCCATGTCGAGAAAGTTCTCCACGATGCGCGGCGCGCTGGCCGCCACATCGTAAGGGCCGCACAGGAGCTTGCGCAGATGCGCATCGCCCTCCGCGGCGAAGGCAGGCGGCGGCGCGTCACTCGCCTCCAGCCGCACCCACGCGAGGCCGTGGGCCTCGCGCACTTCGTAGTGACGTGCACAGTGCGTGGCCGGCGGCGTGAAATGCGGCAGCGCGGGCACATGCACGCACTGGCCTCTGCCGGCGAACTGCCAGCCGTGGTAGGGGCACTCGAGCCGGCCATCCTGCACGCGGCCCAGCGACAGCCGCGCACCGCGGTGCGGGCACTGGTCGGCGAAGGCTTGCAGGCGGCCCTCGCCATCGCGCCAGAGCACGATGTCGCGCTCCAGCAGGCGCGCGGCCAAAGGGGCCTGGGCGGCGTCCTGCGCCGCTGCGACGGGGTGCCAGAGTGTGGCTTCGATCATGGGGGTGTCGTGTGCGTATCGTGGGCGCCGCACCCGGCCTTGCCGGGGCTGCCGGCAAGGATAAGCGCAAGCGCCGCTCCACGCGCCTGCGGACCACCCTCAGACCATCACGTAGAGCTTGCGCACCGTTTCGCGGATCTCCCACACGCCGCGCGTATCGGGAGGGAAGAACAGCGTGTCGCCCGCGCGGAATTCCACCGGATCCACGCCCACGGCTTCGGGCAGGAAGCAGCCCGCACCCGCGAGGATGTGCATGACCTCGCCCGATGCCACCTGGCGCTGGAAGCGCCCCGGTGAACACTCCCACAGCCCGGTCTCGGCGCCGGGGCGTTGCGGGATGGCTACGTCCAGCCCGCGCAGGGCGCAGGCTGGCGCGCTCAATGGCACAGCAACGGTGCCGTGGTCCTGCAAGGCTGGCGCGGTGGCGCTCTGCCGGATGATCTGGATACCCATGGTGCGACTCCTTGGTGGGGGGAACGAGGACGGTGCATGGCACGCACCGTACAGGTACAGGTGCAGATGAGGCGCTAGGCCAGCGCACGCACCGAATTGCTGAGCGAGCGGGCGCAGGCCAACAGCGCAGGGCCCAGGCGGCTTTCGGCCTCCTCGACCGTCCAGCGGCTCGTGGGCGCCACGATGTGCACGGCCGCCACAGGCCTGCCGTGGCTGCCGATCACGGGGGCGCCGAGCGTCATGTCGCCCAGGAACAGTTCTTCGCGGTTGATCGCATAGCCGCGCTGGCGCGCCTGGCCCAGTTCGGCCAGGATGGCCGCCTCGTCGGTGAGGGTGTAGCGGGTGTGTGTCACGCGCTCGCTGGCACGCAGCAGCGCCAGCGCCTCCTCGTCCGGCAACGCACTGAGCCAGGCGCGCCCCGAGCCCGTGCAGTACATGGGAATGCGGCTGCCGATGGGCATGTGCACGGGCACGAACTGCGCGCTGATGAAGCGTGCCACGTAGACCATCTCCAGCCCATCGGGCTCGGTGAGGCAGGTGGTCTCGGTCGTCACGTTGGTGAGCTCCGACAAGTAGGGATTGGCCAGGTCGATCAGCGGGTTGGCCGCGAGGTAGTTGTAGCCGATGCGCATCACGCGCGGCGTGAGCTGGTAGCGCCGCGTCTGCGGGTGCTTGCGCACAAAGCCAAGGTGTTCGAGCGTGAACACCATGCGTTGCGCCGAGCTTTTGTTGATGCCCGCAGCGGCAGCCACATCGGCCAGCGTCATGCTCCGGTGCTGCGCGCTGAAGGCGCAGAGCACGGCCAGGCCCTTCTCCAGCGACTGGTTGAACAGTG
>JASLFM010000260.1 GCA_030150585.1 Acidovorax sp. | reverse complement strand
GGCCCTGGCCGACATGCCCGCGCAGGGCCTGCCCACTTACCTGGACTGGGCGCGCGCCGCAGGCTTCCACGTGGCCACGCTGAGCAACCAGAGCTCCTCGGGCACGGAGGAGACGTTCTTCCACACGGCCTACCGCCAGCGTTCGGACGACTTCCTGAATCTGCCCGACGGCGAGTGGGATGGCGCGCTCACGCAGCCGCTGCACGAGGCGCTGGCGCAGTCCCGTGAGGGGGGCGACAAGCCGCTGCTTCTCACCTTGCATACCTACGGCAGCCACCCCCGCACGGCCAAGCGCTACCCGCCCGAGCGCGCGCATTGGGATGATGCATACGACAACAGCATCGCCTACACGAGCGAGCTGCTGGCGCAGTGGATCGGCGCGCTGGAGGAGGGCTGGCGTGACAAGCGGGTGGTGCTGCTTTACATCTCCGACCACGGGCTCAACTTTCCTGCCTGTGGCGGCCAGTACACGCACGGCAGCGCGCGCAGCGCCTACGAGGTGCCCATGCTCGTGTGGACGAACGCGGCTTTCCGCGCGGCGCAGCCCGCGTGGATGGGCCAGCTCGCGCGCCACGCGGCCCCCCCGCCCGAAGGGCTGCCGCGCTACGACAACCGCGTGTTCGCCGCCACGGTGGCCGACCTGCTGGGCTATGGCGCGCCGTATCCGTCGCTGGGGGCCGGCCAGGCACCCCCCGCTCCCCAGCTCGACGGCCGTGCCTACCGCGAGCGCGCGCTGGCCGACGCCTGCCATGTACGGGTGGCGGATGCGCGCGCGGCAGGAGCGCCGCCGCGATGATCTCCCCGCCGGCGCCGCGTGCATGGCGCCGCGGCGCACAATGTTCCATCCACTCTTTCCACACTACCCCATGGCCATGAACTATCCTTCCCGCGTCAAGCTCGTGGACGTCGGCCCCCGCGACGGCCTGCAGAACGAAAAGCTGCCGGTGCCGGCCGAGGTCAAGATTGGCCTCGTGCACCGCCTGCAGGATGCAGGCCTGCAGGAAATCGAGGTCACGAGCTACGTCTCCCCCAAGTGGGTGCCGCAGATGGCGGACAACCACGAGGTGATGGCGGGCTTGGCCCGCAAGCCAGGCGTGCGCTACTCGGTGCTCACGCCCAACCTCAAGGGCTACGAGGCGGCGGTGCCGGACGCGCCCGACGAGATCGTCGTCTTCGGCTCGGCCAGCGAGGCCTTCAGCCAAAAGAACATCAACTGCTCCATCGCCGAGAGCATCGAGCGCTTCGCGCCCGTGGTCGAGGCGGCGCTGGCGGCGGGCATCCGCGTGCGCGGCGCCATGAGCTGTACGGTGGGCTGCCCCTATGAGGGCGACATCGCGCCCGAGCGCGTGGAGTATCTGGCCGGCTTGCTCAAGGGCATTGGCGTGCAGCGCGTGGACGTGGCCGACACGATTGGCGTGGGCACGCCGCGCAAGGTGCAGCGTGCCATCGAGGCGGCGCTGCGGCATTTCGCCATCGATGACGTCTCGGGCCACTTCCACGACACCTATGGCCAGGCGCTGGCCAATACGCTGGGCGCGCTGGAGCTGGGGGTGTGGAACTTCCAGTCCTCCGTGGCGGGCCTGGGCGGCTGCCCCTACGCCAAGGGCGCCACGGGCAACGTGGCGACGGAGGACGTGGTCTACATGCTGAACGGCCTGGGCATCGAGACGGGCATTGACCTCGACCGGCTCGTCGATGCGGGCGCGTACATCAGCGGCTTCCTGGAGCGCAAGCCCAACTCGCGCGCGGCCACCGCGCTGCTCAACAAACGACTGGGATAAACGAACCATGTGTGGATCCGAACTCAAGGAAATGCCCGAGGGCGTGCAGCGCGTGGCGGCGGTGCTGGCGGCCAAGGGCCACCCGCATGCGCCGCGCATGCTTGACGATGCGGCGCGCACCGCGCAGCAGGCGGCCGATGCGCTGGGCATCGCCGTGGGGCAGATCGCCAAGAGCATCATCTTCCGGCGCAAGAGCGACGATGCGGCCGTGCTCGTCGTGACCTCGGGCGACCGCCGCGTGGACGAGAAGAAGGTCGAGGCCCACGTGGGCAAGGTGGGCCGGGCCGACGCGGAGTTCGTGAAGGCGCGCACGGGCTTCTCGATCGGCGGCGTATCGCCCGTGGGCCATGCGACGCCGCCGGTCACGCTGATCGACCGCGAGCTGTTCCGCTTCGAGGAGGTGTGGGCCGCCGCGGGCCATCCGCACGGCGTGTTCCCGCTGCGCCCGCAGGACCTCGAGGCCCTCACGGGCGCGCCCGTGGTGGATGTGGTGCAGGAGCCGGCTGCGGCATGAATGCTCCCCGATTGATAGCTATTCGCGCGCGCCAGTTGCGCGCAGCAGGGCATTTCGATGCGGGCAGCGAGGCCGAGGTGCCTTCGCCCTGCATCTCGGTGTGCCGCATGACGCCCGACCGCAGCCACTGCGAGGGGTGCTTCCGCACCATCGACGAGATCCGCGAATGGTCGCGGGCCGATGGCGCGCGCCGCCGCGCGATCTGGGCCAGCTTGCTGGCGCGCGCAGACCTGCATTCCACCAACGAGGCCTTGCCATGAAGCACATCACGTTCTACCTGGACTTCGTTTCGCCTTATGCCTGGCTGGCGTTCGAGCGCATGCCGCAGGTGCTGGAGGGCTTGAGCTACAGCGTGTCCTACCAGCCCGTCCTGCTGGGGGCGCTGCTGCAGCAGCAGGGCAACCCGGGGCCCGCGGGTATTCCGCCCAAGCGGGACTGGACCTACCGCCACGTGGTGTGGCTGGGCCATGCGCTGGGCACGGGCCTGCAGATGCCGGCCCGCCATCCGTTCAAGCCGCTGCCCCTGCTGCGCCAGGCACTGGCCTGCAGCGAGGACGGGCAGATCAACCGCTTCGTCGCGGGCGCCGTGCTGCGCCATGTCTGGCTCGGCGGGCACGACGCATTGGACCCCGGCCGCCTGGCCGCGCTGGCCGAGCTGCTGGCGCCGCAGATCAAACCCGGCGACGACGACGGCGCACGGGCCAAGGCCCTGCTGCGCCGGAACACCGAGCAGGCTGCTGCCGCAGGTGTGTTTGGCGTGCCGTCCTACGTGGTGGACGGCCGCGTGTTCTGGGGGCTCGACGGCCTGCCCATGCTGCGCGCCTACCTCGAGGGCGATGCGTGGTTCGACACGCACTGGGACAGCGCTGCAAGCGTGGCGCAAGGGCTGGAGGGTTGAATCGGCGGTACAGGAGTGCCTGCCGCCGATGCCCAATGCCTTCCATTTTTCCGCCTCGCCCTTTGACTGCCTGAGCCCGGAGGAGCGCGCGCTGGTGCGCGGCAATGTCGACATCGCCTACTACCCGCAAGGGGCCGTGGTGCTCGATGTGGGCGATGCGCCCGCCTGGCTGTTCGTCGTCATCAAGGGCTACGTCACGCAGACCGAGGGCGACGAGCAGCTCGCCACCTACGGGCCCGACGACTGCTTCGACGGCCGGGGCCTCGTGGCGGGCTGCGTGAGCAGCCGCTTCACCGTGGCCGAGGAACTGGTGGCCTACCAGCTGGCACGCGCCACCGTCATGGAGCTGATCGCGCGCAACCGCGCGTTCGGGGCGCTGCTGTTTTCCGACCTGGGGCAAAAGCTCAGCGCGCTGGAGCAGCGCGCGCAGCAGCACCAGGTGCAGTCGCTCACCCTGGCGCGCGTGGACCAGGCCTTCCTGCGCCCGGCCCACGTGGTGCCGGCCGAGACCGACGTGGTCAGCGTGGTGCAGCTGTTCCAGTCGCGGCGCACCACCAGCGTGCTGGTCTCGGGCTTGCCCGGCGGGCTGGGCATCTTCTCCAACACCACGCTGCAGCGCGCCGTGCTGGACGGCCGGCCGCTCGGGCAGATCACTGTGGGCGAGTTGGCCAGCACCCCGGTCATTACCGTGCGCGCGGCCGACCAGATGGGCGACGCCATGGCCCTGCTGCTGCGCGCGCGCGTGCACCGGCTGGCGGTGCTGGACGACGCGGGCCAGGTGCAGGGCATCCTGGAGGCGCTCGACCTGTTCAGTTTCCTGGCCAACCACTCGCACCTGATCACGGTGCAGATCGAGGAAGCCGCCGACCTGCCCGCGCTCGAGGCTGCCGCCGCCCAGATCACGCGCCTGCTGGCCGCGCTGCACCGCGGCGGCACGCGCATCGCGCTCATGGCGCAGCTGGTGCAGCAGCTCAATGCGCGGTTGTTCGAGCGTGCCTGGCAGATGATCGCGCCGCCCGATCTGGTCGCCAACAGCTGCCTGTTCGTCATGGGCAGCGAAGGCCGGGGCGAGCAGCTCCTGAAGACCGACCAGGACAATGGCCTGCTGCTGCGCGACGGCTACCAGCCCCCGGCCGACCTGCAGGCCATCTGCGAGCGCTTTTCCGCGGCGCTCGCCCGCTTCGGCTACCCCGAATGCCCGGGCCGCATCATGCTCAGCAACCCCGCATGGCGTGCCAGCGCGGGCGACTTCGGCCTCCAGGTGCGCGACTGGCTGCTGCAGCCCCAGGGCGACAGCCTCATGCACCTGGCCATCTTCATGGACGCGCATGCCGTGGCCGGCGACGCACAGCTGCTGGCCGGCGTGCGCGAGCGCCTCATGCAGCTGGCCGCGGGCAACGATGCGCTGGTCGCGCGCTTCGCGCTCGCCATCGACGCCTTTGGCAACCCCTCGGGCTGGTGGAACCGCCTGCTGCATCTGGGCGAGACGGATTCCATGAACCTCAAGAAGGCCGGCATCTTCCCCATCGTGCACGGCGTGCGCAGCCTGGCACTGGCGCGGCGCATCGCGGCCACAGGCACCGTGGAGCGCATCGCGGCCCTGCAGGCCGAGGGCCAGATCGATGAAGCCCTGGCCCAGGAGCTGGTGCAGGGCCTGCACTTTCTCATGGGCCTGCGCCTGCAGGCCGGCTTGGCCGAGCAGGAGCTGCAGCGCCCGGTGACGGGCAATGTCGACCCGGCCCGCCTGTCGAGCCTCGAGCGCGACCTGCTCAAGGACACGCTGCTGGCCGTCAAGCGCTTCAAGGCGCTGCTGCACCAGCGCCTGCACCTGGACGCGGTATGAGCACGCGGCCCTCGCGTCCGGCACCGCTGTGGTGGGAGCGGCTGCGCCGCTGGTGGCTCCTCTACCACCTGGGCGACCCCGAGTTCGCGTTCATGTTCGACCCGCC
>JASLFM010000209.1 GCA_030150585.1 Acidovorax sp. | reverse complement strand
GTGGTGGTCGTCATGCCCGGCGTGGGCATGTGCATGCGTGTGTTGTGCGCTCATTTACAGCACTCCCATCAGGTACACGAAGGTGAAGACGCCGATCCAGACCACGTCCAGGAAGTGCCAGAACATCGACAGGCACATCAGGCGGCGCTTGTTCTCATGGATCAGGCCATGCTTGCCGATCTGCAGCATCAGCACCACGAGCCAGACCAGGCCGAAGGTGACGTGCAGGCCGTGCGTGCCCACCAGCGTGAAGAAGGCGGACAGGAAGGCGCTGCGCTGCGGGCCCGCGCCTTCGTGGATCAGGTGCGAGAACTCGTACAGCTCCAGGCCCAGGAAGCCCAGGCCGAACAGGCCCGTGACAGCGAGCCATGCCAGCGTGCCCTTCACGTCGTTCATCTGCTTGCGCAGCATGGCGAAGCCGAAGGTGATGGACGACAGCAGCAGGAACGCCGTGTTGAGGGCCACCAGCGGCAGATCGAAGAGCTGCGCGCCCGTGGGGCCTGCTGCGTAACTGCGGCCGAGCACGCCGTAGGTGGCGAACAACGCTGCGAAGATGAGGCAGTCGCTCATCAGGTAGAGCCAGAAGCCCAGTGCAGTGCCGTTCTCGGGATGGGGTTCTTCAGCGAGGTGGTAGGCGCGCGAGGGCAGGGCGCCCGCGGCTGCGCCGGCGGAATAGCGGATATCAGACATGGCGTGCAAGCAGTTGGGTGCGGGCGTTTTCGGTCTCCGTCACTTCGGCGGCGGGGATGTAGAAATCGCGCTTGTAGTTGAACGTGTGGACGATGGCGGCAAGCACCACGGCTACGAACGACGCGGCGGCCAGGGGCCACATGTGCCAGATCAGCGCGAAGCCGCAGACCAGCGACAGGCCCGAGATCACCACACCAGCGCCCGTATTGGCGGGCATGTGGATGGGCTTGAAGCCGGTGAGCGGACGCTGGTAGCCCTGCTTCTTCATGTCCCACCAGGCGTCGATCTCATGCACCACGGGCGTGAAGGCGAAGTTGTAGCTGGGAGGGGGCGACGAGGTGGCCCACTCGAGCGTGCGGCCATCCCAGGGGTCGCCCGTCACATCGCGCAACTGGTCGCGCTTGAGGTAGCTCACCACGAGCTGGATCAGGAAGCTGCCGATGCCCAGAGCGATCAGCGCGGCCCCGCAGGCGGCGATCACGAACCAGATCTGCAGCGACGGGTCCTCGAAATGGTTGGCGCGGCGGGTCACGCCCATCAGGCCCAGGACGTACAGCGGCGTGAACGCGACCCAGAAGCCCACCAGCCAGAACCAGAACGAGCACTTGCCCCAGAACTCGTCGAGCTTGTAGCCGAAGGCCTTCGGGAACCAGTAGTTGATGCCCGCGAACATGGCGAACACCACGCCGCCGATGATCACGTTGTGGAAGTGCGCAATCAGGAACAGGCTGTTGTGCAGCACGAAGTCGGCTGGGGGCACGGCCAGTAGCACGCCGGTCATGCCGCCGATGGCGAAGGTGCACATGAAGCCCACGGTCCACAGCATGGGCACGGTGAAGCGGATGCGGCCCTTGTACATCGTGAACAGCCAGTTGAAGATCTTGGCGCCCGTCGGGATCGAGATGATCATCGTCGTGATGCCGAAGAAGGTGTTCACGCTCGCACCCGAGCCCATGGTGAAGAAGTGGTGCAGCCACACCAGGTACGACAGGATGGTGATACACACCGTGGCGTACACCATGGAGGTGTAGCCGAACAGGCGCTTCTTGCAGAACGTGGCCACGACTTCGGAGAACACGCCGAAGGCGGGCAGCACCAGGATGTAGACCTCGGGGTGGCCCCAGATCCAGATCAGGTTCACGTACAGCATGGCGTTGCCGCCGAGGTCGTTCGTGAAGAAGTTGGTGCCGACGTAGCGGTCCAGCGACATCAGCACGAGCGCGGCCGTGAGCACCGGGAACGAGGCCACGATCAGCGCGTTGGTGCACAGCGCGGTCCAGGTGAAGACGGGCATCTTCATGAGGTTCATGCCGGGGGCGCGCATCTTGATGATCGTGACGATCAGGTTGATGCCCGACAGCGTCGTGCCCACCCCGGCAATCTGCAATGCCCAGATGTAGTAGTCCAGCCCCACGCCCGGGTTCTGCGCCCCGAGGTTGGACAGCGCCAGCCAGCCCGAGGTGGAGAACTCGCCCAGGAACAGCGAGACCATGACGAGGACGGCGCCTGCCGTGGTCATCCAGAAGCTGAAGTTGTTGAGGAACGGGAACGACACGTCGCGCGCGCCGATTTGCAGCGGCACGAGGTAGTTCATCAGGCCTGTGACCAGCGGCATGGCCACGAAGAAGATCATGATCACGCCGTGCGCCGTGAAGATCTGGTCGTAGTGGTGTGGCGGCAGGTAGCCCAGGTTGTCACCGAAGGCCATGGCCTGCTGCAGGCGCATCATGACGGCATCGGCGAAGCCGCGCAGCAGCATCACGATGCCCAGCACCATGTACATGATGCCGATCTTCTTGTGGTCGATGCTGCAGATCCAGTCGCGCCACAGGGGGCCCCAGAGGCGGAACTTGGTGAGTGCGGCCAGCACCACGATGCCGCCCAGCACGACAGCGATGAAGGTCCACAGCACGATGGGCTCGTGCGCCATCGGTACGGAGTCCCAGTTCAACCGGCCGAGGACCAGCTGAGACAGAGAAGTGGTTTCGGACATGTCTTATCTCTTCAGCTTATTGCGGGATGGCGGGGGTCGGTGCGTTGCGCGCGTCGCGGATGTCGAGGGCTGCAAGCACCTGGGAGGCGTTGTTCACCGTGCAGACGTCCTGGGGCAGGTTCAGTCCCGTGGCCTTGAGGTAGGCCTCGCCGCCGTTGGCATCGATGGCCATCATGTGGTGCATGCACATCTTGCCGTCTTCGACGCAGCGGTTGAGCACCTTGCCGTACAAGCCTTCCTCCACGGTGGAGAAGCGTTGCACGGGGTCGCGCTCGCTGGGTTTGGCCAACTGCAGGTAGGTGGCGCTGTCGAGCGGCTTGCCTTCCTGCTTGGCCTTTTGCACCCATTGTGCAAAGTCCGCGTCGGACAGGCCGTGGAACTTGAAGGTCATGCCCGAAAAGCCGGCACCGCTGTAGTGCGAGGCCATCCCGTGGAACACGCCGGGCTTGTTGATCACCGCGTTGAGCTCGGTCTGCATGCCGGGCATGGCGTAGATCATGCCGGCCAGGTCGGGCACGTAGAAGGCGTTCATGGTCGAGGTGGCCGTGAGCTTGAACAGGATCGGACGGTCCACAGGCGCGGCCAGTTCGTTCACGGTCGCGATGCCCTGCTCGGGGTAGAAGAACAGCCACTTCCAGTCCATGGCAACCACCTGCACCTCCAAAGGCTTGACATCGGTAGCCACAGGGCGGTTCGCGTCGATGCGGTCCAGCGGGCGGTAAGGGTCGAGCTTGTGGGTGCCGATCCAGGTGAGGGCACCCAGCGCGATGATGATCATCAGCGGAACGGTCCAGATCACCAGCTCCAGCGTGGTGGAGTGATGCCATTCGGGGTCGTACTCGGCCTCGGTGTTGCCCTGGCGGTATTTCCAGGCGAACAGGAGCGTGAGCAGGATCACCGGCACGATGATGATGAGCATCAGCAGAGTGGCCGTGATGACCAACTGGCCTTGCTGGGCGGCGACGTCGCCTGCCGGGTTGAGTACGACGGCCTTGCTGCAGCCGGCGAGGCCGGCGGTCAGGGCGGCCGAGGCAAGCCAGGCGGGACCGCGGAATTCCTTGGTTTTGAGCATGCTGGGGGCGCGACAAAAAGGCGTTTAGGGAAAACGCGAATGACTGAATGCGCCGAATGTAATACCGCTAGCGAATTTGTCCATTGGACATTTTGTCCAGGGTCAAAGGGGGCTTTCTCCGTCTCGTGAGGGGTGATGCGCATCAAAAAGGTGCATAAAAGGGGCAGTGGGGACTTGACGGGCGGGGGATGCCCATAGTGAAAGCGCGCTTGCTGAGGGGAGTGCTTGGGTGTAGAACGGAGGCGTGTCAGTCAGATAAGGAGTTTTTGAATGAACGTCCACGGTTCTGCAGCACTGCCCATGCCGGGCTTCGAAGGTGCGGACTCTCTTGCACGGGCGAACACGCACGAAGACGTGACGCCCAGTGAAATCGCCGTGGGTGTGATCATCGGTCGGTCTTCCGAGTACTTCGATTTCTTCGTATTCGGCATCGCGAGCGTTCTGGTCTTCCCGTCCCTTCTCTTTCCCTTCCTCTCGCGCCTGGATGGCACGCTGATGGCCTTTGCCATCTTTGCCCTTGCTTTCGTGGCGCGGCCCCTGGGCACGGCCATCTCAATGGCCGTTCAGCGCCGCTGGGGGCGCGGCACCAAGCTCACGATCTCGCTGTTCCTGCTGGGGGCCTGCACGGCAGGCATGGCCTTTCTGCCGAGCTACCAGTCGGTGGGCGTGACAGCCATCGTTGCGCTCGTGATCCTGCGCTTTGGCCAGGGCCTGGCGCTCGGCGGCACGTGGGATGGCCTGCCTTCGCTGCTGGCCATGGCGGCGCCACCGGAGCGCCGGGGCTGGTACGCCATGATCGGCCAGTTGGGCGCACCGGTGGGCTTCGTGCTGGCTGCCAGCCTGTTCGCCTATCTGTACAGCAGCCTCAGCGTGGAAGAGTTCCTGGAGTGGGGCTGGCGCTATCCGTTCTTCGTGGCGTTCGCCATCAACGTGGTGGCGTTGTTCGCGCGGCTGCGGCTGGTCGTGGGGCAGTCCTATGCCGAATTGCTGCAGGAGCGCGAGTTGCAGCCTGTGGGCGTCGCGCGGGTGCTGGCCGATGAAGGGGGCAACGTGCTGCTTGGCGCGTTCGCCGCGCTTGCGAGCTTCGCGCTGTTCCATCTCGTGACGGTGTTTCCGCTGTCATGGATCTCCATGTACTCCGAGCAGTCCATGACGCATGTGCTTGGCGTGCAGATCGTGGGGGCCTTCCTCGCTGCGGGCGCCATCATGGTGTCGGGCTGGCTCGCGGACCGGGTGGGACGCCGCAACCTGCTGGGCACCATGGCGGTGCTGATCGGACTCTTCAGTTTCTCGGTGCCCTGGCTGCTCGGCGCTGGCGCCATGGGTAACAACGTCTTCCTGCTCGTGGGCTTCGTGCTGCTGGGCCTGTCCTACGGTCAGGCATCGGGCACCGTCACCGCCAACTTCTCTACGCAGTACCGCTATACCGGCGCTGCGCTGTCGGCGGATCTGGCATGGCTCTTTGGTGCCGCGTTTGCGCCGCTGGTGGCGCTGGGCCTGTCGGCGCGCTTTGGTTTGGGGGCAGTGTCGCTCTACCTGCTGTCGGGCGTGGTGTGCACGCTGGGCGCGTTGCGCATCAACCGGCTGATTGAGCGGCGCGACTGAGCTGCGCGGCTTCCAAAGAAACAGGCCCGCAGGTGCGGGCCTTGTTTTTTCAGGGGTGTAGGACTCAGTCCTGGGGCCGGAAGCCGATGACGAGCGACGAGGGCACGCGGCCGTCCACGTCGCGCGGCAAGGTCTCGGTCTTGTCCAGCGCGCGCAGCACGGCATCGTCCCAGGCCTTGTTGCCGCTCGACTGGAGGATGCGGCGGCCCAC
>JASLFM010000171.1 GCA_030150585.1 Acidovorax sp. | reverse complement strand
CTGGCAGGCGCTAGGCCGCCTTTTTCCACTGCTCCGCCTGGCGCTGCAGCTTGCCGTGCGGCAGGCTGGCCAGGCGCCCGAACATGCGGCGGCAGTAGCCGCGGATCCACAGGCACTTGTTGATTTCGTCCACGGGCAGCGGGCCGGAGACGACGACGAGGTCATTGGCCTCGGCCACGGCGCCCGCGGCGCGCAGGCGGCGGCGGGCATGGTTGGCCCAGGACTGGATGCGCGTGGGGCTGCCGTGCTGGCGCACCTCGCCCGTGTACAGGTCGAACGCGATGGCCACGGTGTCCGTCTTTAGCTTGAAGCGGCGCTCGCCCGTGACGCTGCTGGGCGCATCGCGCATGTCGTACAGGTAGTAGCTGCCGGCCTTGAGCTGGTATTGCAGGTCCATGGGGATTTCCTCCGAGCGTCATTGTCTGGGGGGCTCGTGGCCGGCAATGGCGGAGAAAACGGCGTGAAACGGGCGCTTTTCGAAGGCGCTGGCACGCCACCTGCCCCGAGGACGCCGGTGTGCCTGCGCATTGTGTCGGCAGGCGGTGGGCGATTCAAGCCACGGCGGCCGCACAACCGTAACAGGATGTGATGTGCCGCACAGGTCTTCAGAAGTCGACCAGGCTCAGCCCCACGCTGAACACCGTGCGCTTGCGGTTGTAGTCGATCAGGCTGTCGCCATAGCCGGTGAACAGCGAGGTGTGCAGGCGCAGGTTGCTCTTGCCGCCCGCCAGGCCCGTGCCCAGGGGCTGCAGCCATTCGAGGCGCGCCGAGCCGCGGCCCTGGAAGAGGGGGCCGCGCAGCGTGGCGCTCAGCATGTGGTTGGCGCTGGGGTTCCACACGGCACGCAGCTCGCCGTGGCCGAGGTAGCGCGTGATGTCGGGGTTGTCGTCGTTGGCGGCGTTCTCGGGGATGCGCTTCCACAGGCGTGCGTGCAGCTGCCAGCGGTTGGAGAGCTCCATGCCCGTCATGAGGTACACGCGGTTCCAGCTGCGCGAGAGCGGGTCGCTCTGGCCGTTGGACTGGTGCACGAGGCCCGCGCCGCTGTAGCGCCAGCGCCAGCCGAAGGGCAGCTGCGCATCGGTGGGGTAGACGTACATGACCTCGGGCTCGTGGTCCGTGGCGCGGAAGGGGCGCGAGATATCGGGGCTGAAGAGCTGCCAGTACGACTGCTGGGTGTAGCCGAACCACAGCGAGTCCTTGCGCGTGGGGTGCCCCTGGGTGAGCAGGCCCTGGGCGATCTTGGTGCGCATCGACAGCTGGATGCGCATCTCGGTCCTGCGGTAGTCGACGGGCTCGGCGGCCGTGTGGCCCGGCGAGGGGGAGCCGGGCTGGCGGTTCACGCTGTCCGAGGCGATCACCGAGACGCTCAGCGGCCGGTAGCCGCGAAAGCCGAAGGTGCCGCAATCGGTACCGGTCTCGAGTTCCCAGAAACGCGAGATGTCGCTGTACTGCGGGTCGCGGCACCCCTCGGTGCGAGCGACCTCGATGATGCGCGTGGCCGGCAGCGTGGTGTCCACGGGGGAGGGCGGCGGCGTGGCGGCGCCTTGCGCCTCGGCCTCCTTGGCGCTGGCTGCATTGGCATTGGCTGTACTGGCACTGGGGGCAGCCAGGGCCTGCCGGCCTGCCCACTGGTCGAAGCAGGCCAGTCGCGCGGCGTTGTCGGCGGTGGCGGCGCACTGGCGCCAGGCGGCGTCGCCGGTGGCGGGCGGCGTTTGCGCATGCACGGCCAGTGCCGAACACAGGCCCAGGGCGGCGGCCAGCGTGCCGCGGTGCTGCGGGTTCATTGCCAGCCTCCGCCCTGCTTGCGCAGCACGAAGGGAATCGGTCGGTCGGGGGATTGCGCGCTGCGCCATGTTCCTCGTATCTCCTTGCCGCAGCTGCCTTCGACGACCTGGCCGGTCCAGGTGGCGCTGATGTTGGTGCCGTTCTCGGATTCTTCCAGCGTGAAGGCGCCGTCGTCCACGTCGCCCACGGCCTGGGCCGTGGCGATGGAGTTGGCGTTCGTGCGCTGCACCGTGCCGCGCACGCTCTCGGCCAGCTCCGGGTGCGGCCCCAGGCGCAGCAGTGCCGGGGGGCGGCCCTCGAACTCGGCGCGCCACGGGCCTTGCAGGTGCCGGTGGTCCATGGCAGCGGCCTGGGGGCAGGCGGCGGGTTGGGCGTCTTTCTGGGCCCAAGCGCCTGCCGCGCTTGCGCTGAGTGCTATCAAAAGGAAGGTTCGAAGGCGCATCATGCGGTGCTGCTCGGTGGGGTGGCCTGGGCCCGGCGCGCGGCGAATTCGGCGCGCAGGGCCTTGAGTTTCTCACGCGGGTCCTCGCGTGCTGTCTTGGCGTCCAGCGCCATCTCGGCGATGAAGCGGCTGGGCTGGGCCGCCACCATCTCGCGGCCCTTCTTGCACTTCTTGGTCCAGCTCACGGCCAGGGTGCGCTGCGCGCGGGTGATGCCCACGTACATCAGGCGGCGCTCTTCCTGCAGCCGCTGCAGGGTTTCGTCGGTGGGGCCGTCGTCGTCCTCGATCTTGAAGGGCAGCAGCCCCTCGTTCACACCCACGAGCACCACGTGCGGCCATTCCAGGCCCTTGCTGGCGTGCAGGGTGGAGAGCACCACCATGTCCTGGTCCTGCTCGCGTTCGCTGATGGTGGAGAGCAGCGCGATGGTCTGCGCCACTTCGAGCAGGCTCTTGGTCTCGCGCTCGGTCGTCGTGCCAGCGGCATCGTCGATCTGGCCGCCCGCGCGCTGGCTCATCCAGTCGCAGAACTCCAGCACATTGCTCCAGCGCGAGGCGGCGGCGGTCTCGCTGTCCTCGCTGTCGTACAGGTGCTGCTCGTAGCCGATCTCCTTGAGCCAGTCGGCCATGAAGGCGCGGGCGTTCTCGGCGCCCAGCGTGTGGCGCGCGCGGTGCTCCAGGTCGTTGATGTAGCGGCCGAATTCGAGCAGGCCGTCGTGCGCCTTTTTCGGGACGGACGCCGCGAGCATGTGGTTGAACAGCGCGCCGAACATGCTGACCTTGTGCTGTGTGGCGAATTCACCCAGCTTCGCCAGCGTGGTGTGGCCGATGCCGCGCTTCGGGACCGTGATGGCGCGCAGGAAGGCCGGGTCGTCGTCGTTGTTGATCCACAGGCGGAACCATGCGCACAGGTCGCGGATTTCGGCGCGGTCGAAGAAGCTGGTGCCGCCCGAGACCTTGTACGGAATGTTGGCCTTGCGCAGCGCCTTTTCGAACGGCTTGGCCATGTGGTTGGCGCGGTAGAGCACGGCGAAGTCCTTCCACGCGGGCGGCGGATTGGCGGCTGCGCGCAGGCTCTGGATGCGGGCCACGGCGCGCTCGGCCTCATGCTCCTCGTTGTCGGCATCGACCACGCGCACGGGCTCTCCCTCGCCCAGTTCACTGAACAACGTCTTGGGGAACAGCTTGGGGTTGGGCTGGATGACGTTGTTGGCCGCACGCAGGATGGCACTGGTGGAGCGGTAGTTCTGCTCCAGCTTGATGACTTTGAGCTGCGGGTAGTCGACGGGCAGCTTCTTCAGGTTGTCCAGCGTGGCGCCGCGCCAGCCGTAGATGCTCTGGTCGTCGTCGCCCACGGCGGTGAAGCGCGCCCGATCGCCCACCAGCAGCTTGAGCAGTTCGTACTGGGTGGCGTTGGTGTCCTGGTATTCGTCGACGAGCACGTGGCCGAGTTTTTCCTGCCACTTGGCGCGCACCTCGGGGTGGCCCTGGAGCAGGCGCAGGGGCATGCCGATGAGGTCGTCGAAGTCCACGCTCTGGTAGGCCGTGAGACGCTCCTCGTAGCGCTGCATGATGACGGCGATGCTGCGCTCGTCGTCGTCCTTGGCCTGCCGGAGCGCGGCGCGGCTGTCCAGGCCCGCGTTCTTCCAGTTGCTGATGGTCCATTGCCACTGGCGTGCCGTGGCGACGTCCACTGTGCCGCCGGCCGCGTCCTTGATGATGCCCGTCACGTCGTCGGCATCGAGGATGCTGAACTGGGGCTTGAGGCCCAGCACCTGCCCGTCCTCGCGCACCATGCGCACCCCCAGGGCGTGGAAGGTGCAGACCATCACGTCCTTGGCGGCGCGGCCGATCAGGCCCTTGGCGCGCTCGCGCATTTCGGCCGCAGCCTTGTTCGTGAAAGTGATGGCGGCGATGCGTTTCGGGTGCAGCCCGGTCTCGATCAGCCGCGCGATCTTGTGCGTGATCACGCGCGTCTTGCCCGAGCCCGCGCCTGCCAGCACGAGGCAGGGGCCCTCGGTGTAGTGGACGGCCTGGAGTTGGGCGAGATTGAGACCTGCGGACATGGGCAGCGGGAAGGCAAAGCGCTCGATCATACCGAGCGGGCTCTGTGACAATTCCGGCCGTGCTCTCTGTTTTGCTTGTCACATTCCCTTTCTTTGCACTCGTGCTCTGCGGCTACCTGGCCACGCGCGGCGGCGCCCTGCCGCTGGCAGCGATCCCGGGGCTCAACACCTTCGTGCTGTACTTTGCGCTGCCGTGCATGCTGTACCGCTTCGGCGCCAGCACGCCCATCGCGCAGCTGCTCGATCCGGCCGTGGCGGGCGTGTACCTGCTGTGCGCGCTGCTCATGGTGGCGGGCACCATCGCGCTCACCAGGCGCGGCGCCATGGGCTGGAACGATGCGGCCTTCGGCGCGCTGGTGGTGGCCTTCCCGAACACGGGCTTCATGGGCGTGCCGCTGCTCGTGGCGCTGCTGGGCGCGCAGAGCGCGGGCCCGGTGATCCTCAGCATGGCGGTGGACATGTGCATCACCACGTCGCTGTGCATCGCGCTCTCGCGCCTGGACGGTGCGGGCGCGCACGGTGTGGCGGTGGCGCTGCGCAATGCGCTCCGGGGCATGGCGACCAATCCCATGCCCTGGTCCATCGTGCTGGGCGGCGTGGCGTCGGCGCTGCAGTGGCACCTGCCCGGTCCCGTGGACCAGACGCTGGCCATGCTCGCGGGCGCGGCCTCGCCTGCGGCGCTGTTCACCATCGGCGCGGTGCTGGCGCGTTCGCAGATGAACCAGCACGAGGCCGTGCCGCCGCGCCAGTACGTGCCGCTGGCGCTGGCCAAGCTGGTGCTGCACCCGCTGCTGGTGTGGTGCGTGGGCCAGGGGGCGATCGCGCTGGGGGCGGACCTTTCGTCCTTCACGCTCGGGGTGATGGTGCTGCTCGCGGCCCTGCCGAGCGCGAGCAACGTGGCCTTGCTGGTGGAGCGCTTCGGGGCCCACGGCGGGCGCGTGGCGCGGATCATCCTCGTGAGTACGGCGCTGTCGTTCCTGAGCTTCTCTGGCGCCGTGGCGCTCCTGGTTCGATAGCTGCCTGCGTTGATTGCACAGGTGCTGCAGCCTAGATGGCCTGTGGGTCCACGTCCACCAGCCAGCGGATCAGCCCCTTGTGCTGGCTGCGCTGCGCATGCAGCACGGGTTGCCATGCGGCCAGGAAGCGCTGCAGCGCGGCGCGGCTCTCGCTCTCCAGCAGCATTTGCGCGCGCTCCACGTTGGCCACGCGCTGGATGGCCAGCGGAACGGGGGGGAAAAGGAATACCTGTTCCGTGCCCGGCAGCTGCGCTTCGCGCGCGGCGTCGCTCGCCGCCTGCAGAAAGGCCTGCGCAGCTTCCTGCGTGCGCGCGTCGGCGCGCACCAGGGCCTGGTAGGCGAACGGTGGCATGCCCGCACTGGCACGCTCGGCCAGTTGCTGGGCGGCGAAGGCGGGGTAGTCGTGGCGGCGCAGCGCGGCGAACAGCGCGTGGTCCGGGTGCCAGGTCTGCACCCACATTTCGGGCGCATGGCCCTGGGCGGCCACGTAGCGCGCATCGCGCCCGGCCCGGCCCGCGGCCTGCAGCAGCAGCGCGAAGAGCCGCTCGGGCGCGCGGAAGTCGCTGCTGAACAGGGCGCCATCGGGTTGCACGGCCGCCACGAGCGTGATGCGGCGAAAGTCGTGCCCTTTGGCGATCATCTGCGTGCCCACGAGCACATCCACCTCGCCGCGGTGCACCTGGGCGAGCTGCTCCTCGAGCGCGCCCTTGGCCTTGGTGGTGTCGGCATCGATGCGTGCCACGCGCGCCGCGCGCCGCTCGGGCGTGATCACGTTGCGCAGCAGGGCGGCGAGCTGCTCCTCCAGCTGCTCGGTGCCCCGGCCCAGGGGCAGGATGTCGGGATTGCCGCACGTGGGGCAGGCGCGCGGCACGCGCTGGGTGGTGCCGCAGTGGTGGCAGCGCAGCGTGCGGTCGATCTTGTGGAACACCTGGTGCGCGCTGCAGTGCGGGCAGTCGCTCTTCCAGCCGCACTCGTGGCAGTGCAGCACGGGCGCGAAGCCGCGCCGGTTGAGCAGCACCAGGCATTGCTCGCCGCGCTCCACGCGCTCGGTGATGGCCTGCACGAGCGGAGGGGAAAAGACCGCTCCGCGCGGCTGCTGGGCCATGTCCACCAGGCGCACGCGCGGCAGGGCGCCCGCGCCGATCCGGCTGGGCATGCCCAGGCGCAGGTAGCGCCCCACCTCGGGGCTGCTGGCGTGCCAGCTCTCCAGTGAGGGCGTGGCGCTGCCGAGGATGACCTTGGCCCCCTGCTCGCGCCCGCGCCACAGCGCCAGGTCGCGTGCCGAGTAGCGCGCACCCTCCTGCTGCTTGTAGCTCGCGTCGTGCTCCTCGTCCACCACGATCAGGGCCAGGCCCGGCAGGCTGGCGAACACCGCCATGCGCGTGCCGAGCACGATGCGCGCCGCGCCGCTGTGCGCGGCCAGCCAGCTCTTGAGGCGCTGCGGGTTCGTCATGCCACTGTGCAGGCTCACCACGCTGCCCGTGCCGTAGCGCGGCGCAAAGCGCGCGAGGAAGCGCTCCTCGAGCTGGGGCGTGAGGTTGATCTCGGGCACCATCACGAGCGCCTGGGCGGCGGGATTGGCCTCCAGCGCCGCCTGCACGCAGCGCAGGTAGACCTCGGTCTTGCCGCTGCCGGTGCTGCCGTAGAGCAGGAAGGGGCCGGGCTGGGCGGCGATCTGTGCGCAGGCCTGTTCCTGCTCGGGGCTCAGCGCGATGGATTCGACCACGCCATCGCCCGCCACCGGGCCTGCGGGCCGGCGCAGCCGGCGCGCGAGCTGCTCGGCGGTCAGGTCGCGCAATTGGGGCGGCAGCGCGGCCAGCGCCACCTCGCCCAGCCCGCGCTGGTAGTAGCGCGCAGCGAAGGCGACAAGGCGGCGCCAGCCGGCATCGAGCGGCGCAAGCCCGTCGAGCACCCCGGCCACGCAGCGCAATTGGGGCGGCGGGGGGGCTTCGTGCTCGGGGGGCTCCCACACCACGCCGAGCACCTCGCGCGCACCCAGCGGCACGCGCACCAGCGTGCCGGGGGGCAGCGGCGCGGGGCTGGCATAGCTCAGCAGATCGCCCATGGCGCTGTGCGCGGGCGTCTGGACGGCGACGTGGACGATGGCTTGCACTTAGGGCTGCCTGCTCACTTCAATTGGCGGAATAGTGGCTAAGTGCTTGATGTAACGCGATTTCTTCAGTAATCCACGCATTCTGTGGATAACTTTGTGGGAATCCTGTCCGCAGGCCTGCCAAACCCGCATGGTTGCTGGGCCCGGACACATTGCGCGCGAATTGGGCATGTCGAAAAAATCCTTATGAATCAATCATCTTTGCGAGCGTGCACCGCGAGCCGGGCGGTTAGGGCTGGTGGGTGGCGATATTGCGCTGCATCACGATTTTTGTGCATAAGTCAGACGGCGCGAACGCGTCAAGAGGGAAAACGCATCGGGTTTGTGCTAAGGGGCGGTACCGGACTCGCAGTTCTTTCTGCGGTTTCGAATGCAAGTTGTTGATTTTTGAAGACTTTTGCAAGTAGTCCAAAAATTCTGTGGATAACTTTGTTGAAATCTCCCGGCCATTCCCCTGCAAGCCTTGAAAACACGTGCTCTTGCTGGATTGCGCGAAAAAGGGGCAAGCCAGTGAAGTCCTTTGAAATCAACCACTTGCAAGCAAGTTGCGCCGCAGCCATCCCAAGGCGTGCCTCGCCGGCGCGAGCGCGGGCCGGGGCGGCCGCCGCCCTGCCGTTGTGCATAAGTGCTCAGCCCTGGCGCATGGCCCGGGACTGGGTGTGCACGGCCTCCACCAGCGCCGCCACATGCTCCGGCGGCGTGTGCTGGCTGATGCCATGGCCCAGGTTGAAGATGTGCGTGGGGCCCGCGGTGGCGCGGTCGGTGTGGGGCGTGCCGAAGCTCTCCAGCACGGCGCGTACCTGTTCGGCGATGCGCTCGGGCGGCGCGAACAGCACGTTGGGATCGATGTTGCCTTGCAATGCCTTCGAGCCGCCTACGATGGCCCGCGCGTGGCCCAGGTTCGCCGTCCAGTCCAGGCCCAGCACCTCACATTGGAGGTCTTTCATGTCCGGCAGCCAGATGCCCCCGCCCTTGGTGAAGACGATACGCGGCACGTCGGTGCCATCCACGCCCGTGCGCTTCAGTTGCGCCAGCACGCGCCGCGTGTAGGCCAGGCTGAACTGCTGGAATGCACCGTCGGCCAGCACGCCGCCCCACGAGTCGAAAATCATCACCGCTTGCGCGCCGGCGTCGATCTGCGCGTTCAGGTAGGCGGCGACGGCATCGGCGTTTACGGCCAGGATGCGGTGCATCAGGTCCGGGCGGGCGTACATCAGGCTCTTGACGAGGCGGTAGTCGTCGCTGCCCTTGCCCTCGACCATGTAGCAGGCCAGCGTCCAGGGGCTGCCCGAGAAGCCGATCAGCGGCACGCGGCCGTTGAGCGCGCGGCGGATGCTGGTGACGGCGTCGAACACGTAGCGCAGCTTGTCCATGTCGGGCACGGCGAGCTCGTCGACCGCGGCCTCGTCGCGCACCACCCGGGCGAAGCGCGGGCCCTCGCCCTCGGCGAACGACAGGCCCAGGCCCATGGCATCGGGCACGGTGAGGATGTCGGAGAACAGGATGGCCGCGTCGAGCGGGAAGCGCTCGAGGGGCTGCAGCGTGACCTCGGTGGCGTAGTCCACGTTCGTCGCCAGCCCCATGAAGCTGCCCGCCTTGGCGCGCGTGGCCTTGTATTCAGGCAGGTAGCGGCCCGCCTGGCGCATGAGCCACAGGGGCGTGTAGTCGGTGGCCTGGCGGCGGCAGGCGCGCAGGAAGGTGTCGTTGGTCAGGGGGGCGAAGCTCATGGGCGTGGATTGTCGCAGGGTAGGCCAGCGGCGCCCCGCGCAAGCCCGGCGTTCTTGCCCTGGATCAAGGCGCCGCGCGGTTGGCGGCGGGCTTCCGTGCTTCCCGACAGGGCCGGCTCACCCCGGGTCCGTGCCTTCTGCCCAGGCCCATTGGTCGCGTCCCGCGTCCTTGGCGCGGTACAGCGCCTGGTCGGCGCGGTTGTACAACTGCCGGGCGCTTTCGCCCGGCCGGAGCAGCGCGAGGCCGGCACTGGCGGTGTAGCCCTGGTCCGGCGCATCGTGCAGCGGGCGGGATGCGCGCACGCGCGCGAACAGGCGCGCTGCGATGACTTCGGTCTCGGCGCGGTCGCAGCCGGGCAGCAGCAGGGTGAATTCCTCGCCGCCCACGCGGCCCACGCCGTCCGCGCGGCGGGTGCTCGCCTGCAGGTGCCGGGCAAAGTCGCGGATCACCTCGTCGCCCGCCGAGTGGCCGTAGCGGTCGTTGATGCGTTTGAAATGGTCCAGGTCCAGCAGCACCAGCGCGAAGGGGCGGCCCTGGTCGATGAGCCGGTCCGCCTGCTGCACGATGTGCGTGCGGTTGGACAGGCCCGTCAGCGCATCGCTCTGCGCGGAGCGCAGGGCCTGGTCGTAGGCCATGCGCAACGAGCGGTGGTCCTGGTGGAGGGCGGTGATGTCGCTGGCCACGCACAGCATCCAGCCATTGCCCAGCGTGGTCTCGGTCATCCAGAGCCAGCGTCCGTCACGCAAATTGCCCTCGAAGGCGCGGTAGGGCAGCTTGCCGCGCCGCGACTTGGTGGAGGCGAACCAGGTTTCGAAGTCGTCGGAGTCCACCGCCGAACCGCGCTGGTGCGCGTGGTTGGCGCGCATCAGGTCCAGCCAGGTGCTGCGTCCGTCGGGGCGCAGGTGAAAGGCGCCCTCGAAGGCCGCATTGGCAAAGCGCAGCACATCGTTCTCGTCGAAGATTCCGATGATCTGCCCGCTGGCGGCGAGCAGGTCGAGCACCATGGCGGGCAGGGAGGTGTCGGGCATGCTTTCCATGGTAAGGGCTGGCGGGGCGGATTCGCGCGATCAGGCCGGGGGCGAGCCGCGCCGCCCGAGGCGGCGGCTGCCCGCGCGGCGCGGCGGGTAGTAGGGGGCTGCGTCCGTCGCGTGGGGGTCGTGGCTTTCGAGCCGCGCCGCCTGCTGCTGCAGGGCGGCCAGGCCCTGGTCGAGCTGCTGCAGGCGCTCGGCGCCGAGCGCTTCGGCCAGCTGCAGGTTGATGGCCCGCACCTGGGGCCACAGGTCTGCGTGCAGCGCGGTGCCGGCCTCGGTCAGGTGCAGCGCCGCCTGGCTGCGGTGCCGTGGGCTTGCGGCACGGTGCACCAGCCCTTTGGCCTGCAGCGAGGCGATGGCGCGCGAGACGCGCGCGCGGTCCAGCTCCAGCCGCTCGGCCAGCGCCGAGGGCTGCAGCCCCGGCTGCTGCGCGAGCCACATCAGCACGCCCCATTCGCGCCGCGTGATGCCGTAGCGGCGCTCGCACAGCCGCGTGACGAGCCGGCCCGAGGCGGCAGCGAGCTTGGCCAGCCGGTACAGCAGCAGTTCGGCAGGGTGTTGCGGGTCGGCAAGGGGCGAAGGCCCGGGCGGCGGCATGCGGGAAATTCCTCAGATCGGTTGATTAAAACAATTGTGCGGGCTCTGCGTACAGTGCGGCCAAACCCGAAGGAGCCCTGCCATGATGCGACGCCGCCATTTCCTCACCCGTTCTGCCCTGCTGGCCGCCGCGCCGCTGGGCGCAGCCCCTGCGCTGGCGCAGGACGCCACCCTGCGCGTGGTGGTGGGCTACCCGCCCGGCGGGTCGAGCGACCGCGTGGCCCGCATCGTGGCCGACAAGCTGCAGGCCGCGCTGGGCAGCCCCGTGATCGTCGAGAACAAGGTGGGCGCGGGCGGCCGCGTGTCGGCACAGTATGTGAAGGCGGCCCCCGCGAGCCAGCCCATGCTGCTGCTGGCCAACCCGGCGGTGATGGTGGTCTCGCCCATGGTGGTGGCCGACGTGGGCTACGACCCGGCCAGGGACTTCGTGCCGCTCAGCGAGGTGAACAGCTACGTCTTCGGCGTGGCCGTGTCGTCGGCCGTGCCCGTGAAGGAGCTGCAGCACCTGCTGGCCTGGCTGCGCGCCAACCCGCAGCAGGCCAACATCGGCGTGCCCGCCACGGGCAGCCTGCCGCACTTCTTTGCGCTGATGCTGGGCCAGCAGGCCCATGTGACGGCCGAGGCCGTGGGCTACAAGGGCTCGGCCCCGCTGCTCACCGACCTCATGGGCGGCCAGAT
>JASLFM010000154.1 GCA_030150585.1 Acidovorax sp. | reverse complement strand
AGCTGCTCGCCGAAGTACTCCACCATGTCGTTGCGCTCGGCCTCGCCGTGCACCAGCACGTCCAGGCCCAGGGCCTCCTGCTCGCGCACGCTGCGCTCGATCTCGGCGCGCATCGCTGCCTGGTAGCCGGCCCGGTCGAGCCGGCCCGCCTTGAACGCGCTGCGGGCATGGCGGATCGCCCCGGTCTGCGGAAAGGAGCCAATGGTCGTGGTCGGGTAGGCCGGCAGCTTCAACAGCGCGGCCTGCTTGGCGGCGCGCTGGGCATAGGGGCTCTCACGCCGGCCAAGGTGGGCGCCGATCTTGGCGACCGCCGCCTGCACCGCAGGGTTGTTCACCCGCGGCGAGGCGCAGCGCGCCGCCAGCGCGGCCCGGTTGGCCGCCAGCTCCGCGGCCACGGCGCCGCGGCCTTCGCGCAATGCACGCCCCAGCAGGCGCAGCTCGTCAAGCTTTTGCAGCGCGAACGCGAGCCACGACCGGATCTCGGCGTCGAGCTTCCGCTCCTGGCCCAGGTCCACGGGCACGTGCAGCAGCGAGCACGAGGGCGCGATCCACAGGCGCTCGCCCAGGCGCGCGGCCAGCGGCTCCAGCCAGTCCAGCACGGCGTTGAGGTCGGTCTTCCAGATGTTGCGGCCGTTGATCACGCCCAGCGACAGCACTTTGTGCGCGGGCAGCAGGTTGATGAGCGGCAGCACGCCCTCGCGGTCGTTCACGGCGTCCACGTGCAGGCCCGCCACGGGCAGGTTGGCGGCAAGGTAAGCGTTCTCCTGCAGCTGGCCGAAGTACGTGGCCAGCAGCAGCTTGACCTTGC
Organism: Acidovorax sp.; assembly: GCA_030150585.1. Lineage (GTDB taxonomy): Bacteria > Pseudomonadota > Gammaproteobacteria > Burkholderiales > Burkholderiaceae_C > JASLFM01. Next base: position 3,324 of record JASLFM010000154.1, on the reverse strand, counting down.
AGGCCTTGAGCTGGTGGTAGGCGGTGTTGAAGGCATGCTGCCAGTCCGCGTCGAGCTCGGTCACGAGGATGGGCTCGTCGATCTGCACCCATTCCACGCCCTGCGCAGCCAGCGTGTCGAGCAGCTCGGCATACACCGGCAGCAGGCGCTCCAGCAGGGCCAGCCTGCTGGAATCGTCCTTGGCCTTGCCGATGGCCAGGTAGGTGACGGGGCCGACGATGACGGGTTTGGCATGGACGCCCTGGGCCTTGGCCTCTGCGAGCTGCGCCAGCAGGCGCGAGGCGTCGAGCTTGAACGCGGTGGCGGCCGTGAACTCGGGGACGATGTAGTGGTAGTTGGTATCGAACCACTTGGTCATCTCGCCCGCCGCCACGCCGCCGCAGCAGCCGGCATGTTCCTCGGCGCCCTTGGCCGAGCGGCCGCGCGCGACGCGGAAGTAGTTGTCGAGCGCGTCGCCATGGAAGCCCCGCACGCGCTCGGGCAGGTTGCCGAGCGTGAAGCTCATGTCGAGCACCTGGTCGTAGAACGAGAAGTCGCCCACGGGCACCAGGTCCAGGCCGGCCTGGTCGCCCCAGTGGCGCTGGCGCAGTTGCGCCCCCAGGGCCAGCAGGGAGTCGCGCGGGGATTCGCCCTTCCAATAGGACTCCAGCGCGAATTTCAGTTCGCGCCGGGCGCCGATGCGGGGAAAGCCGAGGTTGTGGAGGGTGGTCATGCGCCGATCTCAAAAACAGGAATGGGCGCGATGGTAGGTTTGGCAATCAATGAAGTAAAATGGTTTTATCTCACTAATTCATGAATTTCACTCATTCATCATGCTGGAGCGCAACCACCTGGCCATCGTGCAGGAAGTCGAAAAGCAAGGCTCGCTCACGGCCGCTGCCGACGTGCTGTGCGTCACCCAGTCCGCGCTGAGCCACAGCATGAAAAAGCTGGAGCAGCAGCTGGGCACCGACATCTGGCTGCGCGAGGGCCGCAGCCTGCGCCTCACGCAGGCGGGCCAGTACCTGCTGGCCGTGGCGGGCCGGGTGCTGCCGCAGCTGCAGCTGGCCGAGGACCGCCTGCGCCAGTTCGCGCAGGGCGAACGCGGCAGCCTGCGCATCGGCATGGAGTGCCACCCGTGCTACCAGTGGCTGCTGAAAGTGGTGTCGCCCTACCTCGCCGCCTGGCCCGACGTGGACGTGGACGTGAAGCAGAAATTCCAGTTCGGCGGCATCGGCGCGCTCTTCGGCTACGAGATCGACCTGCTGGTCACACCCGACCCGGTGTTCAAGCCCGGGCTGCATTTCGAGCCGGTGTTCGACTACGAGCAGGTGCTGGTCGTCGCACGCAGCCACGCGCTCGCCCAGGTGCCGTACGCCAAGCCCCGGCAGCTCACGCAGGAAGTGCTGATCACCTACCCCGTCCCCACCGACCGCCTGGACATCTACAACCAGTTCCTGCAGCCCGCGGGCGTGACCCCCAGGCGCCACAAGACCATCGAGACCACGGACATCATGCTGCAGATGGTGGCCAGCGGCCGCGGCGTGGCGGCACTGCCGCGCTGGCTGGCGCAGGAATACGCCGCCAAGATGGATGTGGTGCCGGTGCGCCTCGGGCCGCGCGGCATCGCCAAGCACATCTACCTCGGCGCGCGCGAGGCGGATCTGGCGACGGACTACCTGCAGGCGTTCATCGCGCAGGCACGCGCACTGTCGGCGCCTGCCGCTCCGAATAACGTAGCAGCTCAGGTGTAACGCTTTTCCAGCGCATCCCACTGCGGCTTGCCCACCAGCCGCTGGCGCTCGGCGAACGGCGCCACCAGGCCGCTCGACTCCTGCACTTCCCTGGTGTCGCGCAGCACGGTGAGCGCCTTCTGCATGCCCGCCACCGCGCCCTGCAGCGCGGCGTTGGCGTAGAGCACCAGCCCATAGCCCAGCTCACCCAGCTGGTCCGCGTTGAAGATCGGCGTCTTGCCGCCGATGACCATGTTCATGAGCTGCGGCTTGGACAGGCGCTGGGGCAGCGCACGCACTTCCTCTTCCTTGGTCACGGCCTCGACGAAGAGGATGTCGGCGCCCGCCTCGGCGAACTGCTGCGCGCGCTCCACGGCGGCCTCGAAACCGTGCGTGGCGGCCGCGTCGGTGCGGGCCATGACGAGGAAGTCGCTGTCGCGCCGCGCATCGACGGCGGCCTTGATCTTGCTCACCGCCTCTTCGCTGGAGATGACCTCCTTGCCGGAGAAATGGCCGCAGCGCTTGGGCGCCACCTGGTCCTCGAGCTGGATGCAGTCCGCGCCCGCACGCTCGAGCGTACGCACCGTGTGGTACACGTTGAGCGCGTTGCCAAAGCCCGTGTCGGCATCGACGAGCAGCGGCACGTTCACCGCGTCGCGGATGCGGGCCGTGTGGTCGGCGATCTCGGCTAGGCCCATGAAGCCCTGGTCGGGCATGCCGAACCACATGTTGGTCACGCCCGCGCCGGTCACGTAGATGGCCTCGAAGCCCAGGTCTTCGATGACCTTGGCCGAGAGCGCGTTGAATGCGCCGGGCACGAGCACGCCGCGGCGGGCCTCGACGAGTTGCTTGAGTTGCTTGCGAGTGGACATATTGGTTGCTCGAAGTTCAGAAACAGTCGCCGGGCACACGCACCCAGCCTTCCATGAGGATGCGCGCGCTGCGGCTCATGAGCGCCTTGGTCACGACCCAGTGGCCACCCTGCTGCCGGGCCTCGGCCCCCACGCGGAGCAGGCCCGAGGGGTGGCCAAAGCGCACCGAACCGCGTTCGCCGCCGCCAGCCGCCCGGTGGACCAGCGTGCCGGGGATCGCCGCCGCCGTGCCGATGGCCACGGCCGCCGTGCCCATCATGGCGTGGTGCAGCTTGCCCATCGACAGGGCCCGCACCAGCAGATCCACGTCCTGCGCCTCCACGCGCTTGCCGCTGGACGCGGTGTAGCCCGCAGGCGGCGCGACGAAGGCGACCTTGGGCGTGTGCTGGCGCGTGGCGGCCTCGGCCACATCCTGGATGAGGCCCATCTTCACAGCGCCCCAGGCGCGGACGGTCTCGAAGCGCGCGAGTGCGGCCTGGTCCTCGTTGATGTCGCCCTGCAGCTCGGTGCCGGTGTAGCCGATGTCGCTGGCATTCAGGAAGATGGTGGGGATGCCCGCGTTGATCAGCGTGGCCTGGAAGCGGCCGACGCCCGGCACGTCCAGCGTATCGACGACATTGCCCGTGGGGAACATGGCGCCACCGTCCTCTCCCTCATCGGCCGGGTCAAGGAATTCGAGCGCCACCTCGGCGGCCGGGAAGGTCACGCCATCGAGTTCGAAATCGCCCGTCTCCTGCACC
>JASLFM010000130.1 GCA_030150585.1 Acidovorax sp. | reverse complement strand
CTGGTCATCTTCGGGGGGCAGCTGCAGTGGTTCCCCTTGCGCGGACTGACCTCGGCGAACTGGGAGGAACTGTCGTGGGGCGCGCGCATCGCGGACTACCTCTGGCACATCGCGCTGCCCGTCACGGCCAGCGTGGCGGGCAGTTTTGCGGTTATCACCATGCTGACCAAGAACGCGTTCCTGGAAGAGATCCGCAAGCAGTACGTGCTCACGGCGCGCGCCAAGGGGTTGTCGGAGCGGCAGGTGCTCTGGAAGCATGTGTTCCGCAACGCGCTGATTCCCATCATCACGGGCTTTCCGGCGGCATTCATCGGCGCGTTCTTCGCGGGCTCGCTGCTCATCGAGACCCTGTTCTCGCTCGACGGACTGGGCCTCTTGAGCTATGAGAGCGTGATCCGCCGCGACTACCCCGTGGTGCTGGGCACGCTGTACCTGTTCACGCTGATCGGGCTCGTGACCAAGCTCATCAGCGACCTGTGCTATGTGTGGGTGGACCCGCGCGTGAAATTCGACTGACCGATGCCCGCCGAACCGATGAACGACGCCGCCGCCGCGCTTTCCCTTGCCACGCCCGAGGCCCCGGCCTCGCTCTCGCCTGCGCGCCGCGCGTGGCTGCGCTTTCGCCGCAACCGGCTGGGCTACTGGAGCCTGCTGCTGTTCTGCGTGCTGGTGGTGCTGAGCCTCGGGGCCGAGCTCATCAGCAACGACCGGCCGCTCGTCGTGCGCTACGAAGGCCAGACCTACTGGCCGCTGTGGACGGACTACCCCGAGAAGACCTTCGGCGGCGATTTCGAGACGCCCACCGACTACCTCGACCCCTTCATCCGCGAGCAGCTCTCGCGGGGCGGCAACTGGGCGCTGTACACGCTCAACCCGTACGGCAAGAACACCATCAACTACTTCGCCAAGGCGCCCAACCCGTCGGCGCCCACGCGCGACAACTGGCTGGGCACCGACGACCGCGGGCGCGACCTGCTGGCCCAGCTCATCTACGGCTTTCGCGTGAGCGTGCTGTTCGGCCTGGCGCTCACCGTGACGGGCGTGCTGCTGGGCGTGATCACGGGGGCCATCCAGGGCTTCTTCGGCGGGCGCACGGACCTGGCCTTCCAGCGCTTCATCGAGATCTGGGGCTCCATGCCCGAGCTGTACCTGCTCATCATCTTCAGCGCCGTGTTCGCACCCAGCGTGGGGCTGCTGCTCGTGCTGCTGTCGCTGTTCGGCTGGATGGGGCTGTCGGACTATGTGCGCGCCGAGTTCCTGCGCAACCGCCAGCTCGACTACGTGAAGGCCGCGCGTGCTCTCGGAGTGCCCAACGGGCAGATCATCTGGCGCCACATCCTGCCCAACAGCCTCACGCCGGTGGTCACCTTCCTGCCGTTCCGCATGAGCGCGGCCATCCTCGCGCTCACCTCGCTCGATTTCCTGGGTCTGGGCGTGCCGCCGGGCACACCCAGCCTGGGGGAGCTGCTGAACCAGGGCAAGGGCAGCATCGACGCTTGGTGGATCTCGCTGTCCACTTTCGGCGTGCTGGTCACCACGCTGCTGCTGCTCACCTTCATGGGCGACGCGCTGCGCGATGCGCTCGATCCGCGAAAGGCAGACCAATGACCCCGCAGGCTTCCCATGGCGCGCAGCCCCTGCTGCAGGTACGCGGCCTGCGCGTGCGCTTCGGCGCCAAGGCCGTGGTGCATGGCGTGGACTTCGACATCGCGCCCGGCGAGAAGCTCGCGCTCGTGGGCGAGTCGGGCTCGGGCAAGACCATCACGGCGCTGTCGCTGCTGCGCCTGGCGGGCGATGCGCAGTCCGAAGGCCAGGCGCTGCTGCACGGGCGCGACCTGCTGAAGCTGTCCGAACGCGAGATGCGCGGCGTGCGCGGCGGCGACATTGCCATGGTGTTCCAGGAGCCCATGACGGCGCTGAACCCGCTCATGACCGTGGGGCAGCAGATCGCCGAGATCCTGCAGTTCAAGAAGGCCCTGGCGCCCGCACAGTGCGCGCAGCAAGCGATCGAATTGCTGGCGAAGACGGGCATCCCCGAGCCCGCGCGGCGCGCGGGCAGCTACCCGCACCAGCTCAGCGGCGGCCAGCGCCAGCGCGCCATGATCGCCATGGCCCTGGCCAGCGAGCCCGCGCTGCTGCTGGCCGACGAGCCGACGACGGCGCTGGACGTGACGCTGCGCGGCCAGATCCTCGACCTGCTGTCCGATCTGCAGCGCACGAGTGGCATGGCCGTGCTGCTCATCACGCACGATTTGAACCTGGTGCGCCGCTTTGCCGACCGCGTGGCCGTGATGGAGCAGGGCCTGATCGTTGAGCAGGGGCCCGTGGAAGAGGTGTTCGCGCGGCCGCAGCACGCCTACACGCAGCGCCTCATCGGCAGCCAGCCGCGGCGCGACGTGGTGCCTGCGCCCACGGGCGACCTGCCGCCGCTCGTGCAGGCCGACGGTCTGCGGGTGGCCTACCCCGTGCCGCTGCCGGGTGTGCGTGGCTGGTTCCGCAAGGGCGAATTCGTGGCCGTGCAGAGGGCCAGCCTGCGCCTGCTGCCGGGGCAGACGCTGGGCGTGGTGGGCGAGTCGGGCTCGGGCAAGTCCACACTGGCCCAGGCCATCCTGGGGCTGCTGCCATGCTCGGGTGCGCTGGCGGTGGCCGGGCAGGCCTGGCAGCAGCCGGCCATGCGCAACACGCCGGGCAACCAGGCGCTGCGCCAGCAGGTGCAGGTGGTGTTCCAGGACCCGTTCTCGTCGCTCTCGCCGCGTCTCACGGTGGAGGAAATCGTGGGCGAGGGGCTGCGCGTGCACGCGGCCCAGCTGCCCGAGGCCGAGCGCCGTGCCCGTGTGCGGCAGGCGCTGGCCGACGTGGGTTTGGCCGAGGCGCAGTTCCCCGGGCTGCTGGCGCGCTACCCGCACGAGTTCTCGGGCGGCCAGCGCCAGCGTCTGGCGATTGCGCGCGCGCTCATCGTGGAGCCGAAGCTGCTGGTGCTCGACGAGCCCACCAGCGCGCTCGACGTGACCATCCAGCAGCAGGTGCTGGGCCTGCTGCAGCGCCTTCAGAAAGAGCGGGGCTTGTCCTACCTGCTCATCACGCACGATGTGGAGGTGATCCGCGCCATGGCGCACGAGGTCATCGTGATGAAGGACGGCGAGGTGCTCGAATCGGGCTCGGTGCAGCAGGTGCTGGGCGAACCGCGCCATCCCTACACCCAGCGCCTCGTGGCGGCAGCGGGTGTGGGCCTTGCTCAGGCGTAGGTATCGACCGATTTACCGAGCCCCGGCGTAGGTGGCTTGCGGCCCTGGCGCTGGGCCTCGAGCTCGCTGTGCTGCTGCTTTTCGCGCTGCTTGTCGAGCTGATCCTGCTGTTTCTGGCGCATCAGGGCCTCGATCTGCTGCTGCACCATCTGGATCTGGGCCTGTAGCAGCTTGGCCTTCTGCTGCTTGGCCTTGGCATCGCCGTCCTCGGTGGGCACGCGCTGGAGTGCATCGGTGAGCTCGCGCAACTTGCGCTGCAGCGCCGCGAGGTCGCTGGCGCCGCCGCCTGCACCCTGCAGGGCACCGGAGGGCGTGGCGGATGAGGTAGCGGAGATGGACATGCCGGAGTTATCGGCAAGCTGCGCGAAAAATCAAGGGGTCCGGCTGAACCAGTCCCGCAGGAATTCCGACAGCGCCCGCGTCTTGGCCGACAGATCGCTTCGCGTGGGGTAGACCAGGTACACGTCGGACGGTGGCAGCGTCCAGGCGGCCAGGACCTGGCGCAGCCGCCCGGCCTCCAGATGGGGCTGCACGTCCCACAGCGAGCGCGCGAGGATGCCCTGGCCATCCAGCGCCCAGGCCAGTGCTGCTCCGCCGTCGTTGGTGGAGAGCGGGCCGCGCACCTTCACGCTTTCGTGTTGCTGCCCTTGGCGCAGGTGCCAGGTGCCGTAGGTGGCATCGCTCTCGCGCAGCACGATGCAGCGGTGCGCGAGCAGGTCCGCGGGGGAGCGGGGCTCGCCCGCCTGGGCCAGGTAGGCAGGCGTGGCGCACAGCACGCGGGCGTTGGGCAGCAGGCGCCGCGCCGTGAGCCGGGAATCGGGCAGCTCGCCGAAGCGCACCACGGCGTCGAACCCTTGCTCGACGAGGTTCACGGGCCGCTCGGTCAGGTGCAGCTGCACCTCCACCTGCGGGTACTCGCGCGAGAAGGCCGAGAGCGCGGGCGCGAGCCGCACGCGGCCGAACCCCAGCGTGGCCGCGATGCGCAGGCGCCCGCGCGGCGTGCTGCGCGCGCCCGACACGGTGCGCTCCAGCGCCTCGAGGTCGGCCAGCACCCGCGCGCCTTCGAGCAGGTAGGTCTCCCCCTCGGGCGTGAGGTGCATGCGCCGCGTGGTCCGGTGCAGCAAGCGCACGCCCAGGCGCTTTTCGAGCTGCGCGAGCCGCCGGCTCAGCGCAGGGGCCGTGACGCCCATCTGCTGCGCGGCCGCGGCCAGGCTGCCCTCCTTGAGCAGCAGAGAGAAAAAACGCAGGTCGGAGAAGCCATCCATGGGGCTAATTCGTGAATTCAATTAACGAATGAAATAAGTGTGTACCACTTTATGTGGTTTGGGGTAATTCATATCATGACCGCACAACAGACCAGCAAGGAGACACCCCATGACCTTTTTCCCTCCAGGCCGCCAGGGCCTCATGCGCTTCGCCCGTTGCGTTGCAGCGGCGGCCCTCGCATCGCTCTCGGTAGGCGCGGCCCAGGCCCAGTCCTATCCGGCCAAGCCCATCCGGCTGGTGGTGCCCTATGCGCCCGGCGGCAGCGCCGACATCGCCGCGAGGCTGGTGGCCGACGAATGGGCCAAGGCCGTGGGCAGCACGATGTTCATCGAGAACAAGGGCGGCGCGGGCGGCAACATCGGCGTGGACATGGTGGCCAAGGCCCCGGCCGACGGCTACACCATTGGCCTGCAGACGGTGTCGCTGGCCATCAACCCCGCGCTCACGCCGCGCATGCCCTACGACACGCTGAAGGACCTCGCTCCCATCGGCATGGTGGCGAGCTCGCAGCATGTGCTGGTGGTGAACAACGACCTGCCCGCGCGCAGCGTGAAAGAGCTGGTGGCATTGCTCAAGGCGCAGCCGGGCAGATACTCCTACGGCTCGGCGGGCGCGGGCAGCACCTTTCACATGGCGGCCGAGCTGTTCAAAGGTGCGGCGGACGTGCCCATCGTGCACATCCCGTACCGCGGCGGCGGCCCGGCGCTGGTCGACACCATGTCGGGCCAGGTGGCGCTGAGCTTTCCCGTGCTGTCGGCCGCGCGGCCGCACGTGCTGGCGGGCAAGCTGCGCGCCCTGGGGGTGACAGGGGCCCAGCGTTCGGCGCTGTTGCCCGAGGTACCCTCCATTGCAGAAGCTGGGGTGCCAGGCTATGCGTTCGAGACCTGGTTCATGGTGTTCGCTCCGGCGGGCACACCCCAGCCCGTGCTGCGCCAGCTCAATGCCGCACTCAACAAGGCACTGCAGGCCCCGGCCCTCAAGGAGCGCATGGCGCGCGAGGGTTTTGATCCGCTGCCCGGCACGCCCGAGCAGGCGCGCGAGCGCCTCGAAAAAGAAATGCCCCAGTGGGCGCGCCTCGTCAAGGAGCGCGGCATCACCGTCGACGGACCCTCCCATGTCCCCACCCACCATGCCCGAGCCCGCCTCCGCGCTGTTCCCCGGCTTTGCGCCGCACGCCATCCCCACGGCCGATGGTGTGCACATCCACGTCCGCGTCGGCGGCAGCGGCCCGCCGCTGTTGCTGTTGCACGGCCACCCGCAGACACACGCGATCTGGCACAAGGTGGCGCCGCAGCTCGCGCGGCATTTCACGCTGGTGCTGGCCGACCTGCGCGGCTATGGCGATTCGGCCAAGCCCGCGGGCGATGCGCTGCACGTGGCCTACAGCAAACGCACGATGGCTGCCGACATGCTCGCCGCCATGCGCCACCTGGGCCTCGAGCGCTTCGCCGTGCTTGCCCACGACCGGGGCGCGCGCGTGGCGCACCGGTCGTGGGCCAGCACGGCAAAGCGCTCGTGGCCCAGGTGGCGCATGGCGGCGTGCATGTCGGCAGCCATCGTGCGCTTGCTGTAGGCCGCGTGCAGCGCATCGCCCGCGGGCTTGGCCGAATCGCCAT
>JASLFM010000119.1 GCA_030150585.1 Acidovorax sp. | reverse complement strand
GGCGAGCACGCCCGCGCGGTAGACCTCGGCCACCACGGCGGCGGTGCTCAGGCTGACGGGCAAGGTCAGCATCCAGTAGGTGCTCAGCTTGATCCCGATCGACGGTAGCACCAGAAAGCACACATAGATGAGCAGCAGCGTCGGCGTGCCACGCAGGAACTCGATGGCCGCGACGCTGGGCCAACGCACGAGGCGCGGCCGCGCCAGGCGCCCCATCAGCAGCACCAGCCCGAGGGCCAGCGCGATGGCGGCGGCCATCGCCGACGAGGCCAGCGTGCCGAGCAGGCCTTTGCCCAGGAAGGCCCAGGTTGTCGGCCAGGCGAAGAATTCCCAGAACCGGGCGTCGAGCTGCCCTGCGGAATGGAACTGGAACACGACGCCCGCAGCCAGCAGGAGCAGCCCGGCCGCCGCGCTTGCGCTCGCCACCCGCGTAACGGCCTGGGCCCGGGGGCTTGGGGCTCCAAACAGAATGTCTTCCAGGGGGCGGCTCATCGCAGTATCCGCAGCTTCTTTTCCAGGGTGGCGCCAGCCCAGGCGATGAGCAGCCCCGTCGCCACGTACATCGCGGCGGCCACCGCGAACGCGGCCATGCCGGCCGCGGAGTCGTTGGCGATTTTCGACACGAGCGCGGTGAGCTCCCGGCCCGGGAACGGCACCTGCGAGGCCAGCGAGGTGGACAGCATCAGCGCGATGAGCAGCGAAGTCATCGGCTGCACCACCGAGCGCAGCGCCTGCGGCAGCACCACCGACAGGATGATCTGTATCGGCCGCAGCCCCAGGCTGAGTGCGGCTTCGATCTGGCTGCCGGGAATGGTGTTGATGCCCGAGCGCAGGTAGTCCGCCGTGAACGCAGAGCAGACCAGCACCAGCGTCAGGATCACGCTGGGCTCATAGTCGATCACAACGTTGAGGTCGGGCAGCGCGAACACGATGAAGATCAGCAGCGCCACGCTGGGAATGTTGCGGAAGATCTCGACGTAGCCGGTCAGCACGAAGCGCAGCGGCGGCAGCGGCAGGAGCCGAAGCACCGCCACGGCGATGCCCAGCAGGAAGCCGGGCACGAAAGATACGGCGGTGAGCTTCCATGTCAAAACGAGGGCCTGCCCGAAGGCAGGCCCATAGTCGGTCAGGAGCCTGGAAACCTCGCCCATCGGTGAGTCGGTCAGGGGAGGGCGGGCGGTGTCGGCACGGCGGTGCTGCCGGTGCGCTGCCCGATGGAGATGGTCCAGAGCTTGGCCCAGGTGCCGTCGGCTTCCAGTTTCTTCAGGAAGGCATTGATGAAGGCCACGCCGTCCGATCCCTTGGCCAGTCCGATGCCGTAGGGGTCCTGCTCACCAAAAGGCGCGCCCGCCAGCCGCGCATCGCCGGTGCCGAGGCTGAGGGCGTTGAGCAGCAGCGTGTAATCGGTCACGTAGGCGTCCACGCGTCCCTGGCGTAGGGCGTCGAGCGCTTCCTGGTGCGTCTGGAACTCCTGCACGACCGCCTTGGGTGCGTACTGCGCCAGGATCGCGGGCCCCGTCGAGCCCGCCTGCGTGGCGACCTTCTTGCCCGCCAGATCGTTGTACGACTGGATCGTCTTGTTGTTTGCCTTGACCAGTACCCCGGCTTGCGAGGTGTAGTAGGGCCCCGCGAACGAGATCTTCTCGGCGCGGGCGGGGGTGATGGAGTAGGTGGCCAGCACCATGTCCACCTGGTCGTTGATGAGCACCTGTTCGCGCGTGGACGAGGTCACCTGGGTGAACTGGTACTTTGCGCCGTCGCCCAGGATGTAGCGCGTGATGAGTTGGGCAACACCTGCATCGAAGCCGCGGATCTTGCCGTCTTTCTCGTTGAGCAGCGAGAAAAGATTGGAGGTTTGTGTGCCGCCGAGGCGCAGCGTGCCGGCCTGCTTGATCTTGCTGGCCCAGGTGCTCGAGCGAATAGTCGCGGCGTCGGCGACGGGACCCTGCGCAACGAGTGTGTCAAACGCTGCTGCATTGATCGGCGTGCCCTGTGCGAAAAGTGAGCCACCGGTCACGAGCGCCAGTGCAACCACGGTGGATTTCAGAACGGATTGGATCGACATGCGGCCCTCTTGAATGGTCTGTGACGTCAATGAATATATGCGAGACGGGGGGCTTTTGCCCGCTGCCGGGCCGGGCCAGGAACCGCCGGGCAAAAAAATAGCCCCCACGCTTGCTCACTTCGTGTAGCCGCTGCCCCCCGAGGGGGGCGTTTCTGTCTTGGGGCGGCCCGGCGACAAAAAAACACCCCTGCGAGAGGGGTGGGATGCGGGTGCTGGCGGGCCGCGCTCAGAACGCGGGAACGACGGCGCCCTTGTACTTGTCCTGGATGAACTTCTTCACCTCGGGTGTGTGCAGCGCCTGCACCAGCTTGCGGATCACGGGGTCGTTGGCGCGGTCGCCGCGGGCCACCACGATGTTGGTGTAGGGGGAGTCAGCGCCTTCGATGAACAGCGCGTCGCGGGTGGGATTGAGCTTGGCCTCGATCGCGTAGTTGGTGTTGATGAGGGCCAGGTCCACATCATCCAGCGCGCGCGGCAGCAGCGGGGCTTCGAGTTCGCGGAACTTGAGCTTCTTGGGGTTCTTCACCACGTCCAGCGGCGTGGGCGTGAGGCTCTTGGGGTCCTTGAGCTCGATCAGGCCCTGCTTGGCCAGCAGCAGCAGCGCGCGGCCACCGTTGGAGGGGTCGTTGGGGATGGCGACGGTGGCGCCGTCCTTCAGCGCGGACACGGCCTTGATCTTCTTGGAGTAGGCGCCGAAGGGCTCCACGTGCACCTTGCCGTCGGCCACCTGGACCAGGCTGGTCTTGCGGTCCTTGTTGAAGCTGTCGAGGTAGGGCTGGTGTTGGAAGAAGTTGGCGTCGAGCTGCTTGTCTTCCACGGCCACGTTGGGCTGCACGTAGTCGCTGAACTCCTTGACCTGCAGGTCCACGCCCTGGGCCTTGAGCTGGGGCTTCACGAAGTTCAGGATTTCGGCGTGCGGCACGGACGTGGCGGCGACCTTCAGCACGTCGGCGGCGTGCGCGGAGAGGGCCAGCGTGGCGATGGCCAGGGCGGAAAGGGCTTGCTTCAACATCAAATGCACCTATGGATGAGCGAAAGAAACAGAGGGAAGTGGGGCCACCGTCCCTCTGCGCTGTGGTGGTGCATAGTTTACGGGTTTACCCGTGGTGGTACGACGTAATTATTTTTATATCGATATAACGCTTGGGTTTTTTATGCCAATAACCGCGGGATTTCAGGTGGTGCGTTTCAGCGCAGCACTTCGAGCAGGCGGTCCAGTCCACCTTGGTTGATGGCCACCTTGGCCTGCGAGCGCACGGTGGGCTTGGCGTGGTAGGCCACGGAGAGGCCGGCCGCGCCCATCATGGGCAGGTCGTTGGCGCCGTCGCCCACGGCGATGGCCTGCTCGGGCCGAATGCCCATGAGCGACACCATTTCCAGCAGGGTGCGGCGCTTCTCTGCGCCGTCGCAGATGTCGCCCCAGGGTTGGTCCACCATGCGGCCGGTGAGCTGGCCGTTCTCGACTTCGAGCATGTTGGAGCGGGTGAAGTCCAGCCCCAGATGGGCCTTCACGCGGTCCGAAAAGAAGGTGAAGCCGCCCGAGACCAGCAGCGTGGTGAGGCCCGCGGCCTTGGAGGCGGCCACCAGCTCCGCGGCGCCGGGGTTGAAGCGCAGGCGCTCGGTATAGACCGCCTCCATCTGCTCCACCGTCACGCCGCGCAACAGCGCCACGCGCTGGCGCAGGCTCTCCTTGTAGTCGGTGATGATGCCCTGCATCGCTGCCTCGGTGATGGCGGCCACCTCGGCCTTGCGGCCCACGGCGGCGGCGATCTCGTCCACGCATTCGATGCTGATGAGCGTGGAGTCCATGTCGAAGGCGATGAGCTTGTAGTCCTTCAGCGATTGCGGGGGCGTGATGCCCTGGACGACGAGGCCGGGGGCGAATTCGGTGGCGTGGGTCATGGATGCGGCGGGCCGAGCGGGTGTCGAAACCCGCAATGTTAGCCCGCCGGAGAACTGCCTAGCGCTTGGGGCCGGGCTGCGTCTGCCCGCTGGACTTCATCTTGCCCAGGAACATGCGGATGAAGAACCCAGCCATGCACAGCATGAAGAAGATGCCGCCAATGCTCATGAGGCCGTAGTCGGTGGAAAACAGGTCCGTCAGCAGTTTCATGCTTCCCTCGCGGTGGTTGTGATGCACCACTATGGATCGCCCTGCCGGTGGCTGCGTTGCGCTGGGTCAACCCCCGGGCTTAGCGGCCGTCAAGGCCGCCGGGCGGGGGCAGGTAGAGCCGGTCCGACCAGGTGGCGAGCCACTGGGGCTTGAAGGCCACGAAGATGGCCGTGAGCATGCCGGTGACGAAGCCGTCGCCCCAGGCCATGAGCCAGCGCGCTACGAGCGACAGCTCCTGCCCCACGGCGGGCAGCCGGTGGCCGCTCCAGTGCGCGAGCGCGCCCGACACGAAAAGGCAGGCCACGGTGCCGAGGAAGGCGCGCCCCAGCACGTAGACGAAGGGGCGCGTGCCCGTGGTGCGCCGCACGAGCGCGCCCAGGCCCAGGGCCAGCGTGGCGGGCACCACGCCCTGCCAGGCCATGGCGCCCAGGGCGTAGCCCCAGTCCATGGCGGGGGCAATGGCCCAGGCGATGGCGCCCACGCACAGCAGCACGGGAATGGCCAAGGGCCAGCCGAGCATGAGCACCACCAGGCAGGCACCCGACCACTGCAGCTGCAGCGGCATGCGCATGAGCGTGGGCAGAGCCCAGAGCCAGGGCAGCAGGACGAGCGTGGCCAGCAGCGGGGTGAGCAGGGGCGAGGGCTGCGCAACGGGCCCCTCGGGCGTGCGCAGGCGGCGCGGCGCCAGCATGCGCCAGGGCCGCAGCGCCAGCGCCGCGAGCAGGGCGAGGGCGCAGAAGGCGGCTTCCCAGAGCATGGCGGGCTTTCGCTAGCGGGCGGCCTCGGCCAGCGGCTGGCCCAGGCTGCGCAGCACGTCGCGCACCATCTGCGCGCGGTCCTTGGGCTCGGGCAGTGCGCGTTCGATGCGCAGCTTCTCGTTGCCTGCAAGCTTGATGTGCTTGTTCTTCTGGATCAGGTGGATGATGGCCATCGGGTCCACGGGCGGCTGGGGCTTGAAGGTGATGTTGATGACGCCGGGCGCGGCGTCCACCTTCACCACGCCGTAGGGCTGGCTCAGGGTGCGCAGGCGGTGCACATCGATGAGCGTCTGCGCCTGCGGGGGCAGCTTGCCGAAGCGGTCCACGATTTCTTCGAGCAGGGCGTCGATCTGGTCGCCGGTCCGGGCGGTGGCGAGCTTCTTGTAGAAGGACAGGCGCAGGTGCACGTCGCCGCAGTAGTCGTCGGGCAGCAGGGCGGGCGCGTGCAGGTTGATGTCGGTGGCGGCCGAGAGGGGCGCGAGCAGGTCGGGCTCCTTGCCGGCCTTGAGCGAGCGCACGGCCTCGGACAGCATTTCGTTGTAGAGCTGGAAGCCCACCTCCAGCATGTTGCCGCTCTGGTTCTCGCCCAGCACCTCGCCGGCGCCGCGGATTTCGAGGTCGTGCATGGCGAGGTAGAAGCCGCTGCCCAGCTCCTCCATCTGCTGGATGGCATCGAGCCGCTGCGCGGCCTGCTTGGTGAGGCCCTCGGTGTCGGGCACCATGAGGTAGGCGTAGGCTTGGTGGTGGCTGCGGCCCACGCGCCCGCGCAGCTGGTGCAACTGCGCCAGGCCGAACTTGTCGGCGCGGCTGATGACGATGGTGTTGGCGCTGGGCACGTCGATGCCGGTCTCGATGATGGTCGAGCACAGCAGGATGTTGTAGCGCTGGGCCACGAAGTCGCGCATCACGCGCTCGAGCTCGCGCTCGGGCATCTGGCCGTGGGCCACGGCGATGCGGGCCTCGGGCAGTATCTCTTCGAGCTTCTGGCGCCGGTTCTCGATGGTCTCGACCTCGTTGTGCAGGAAGTAGCACTGGCCGCCGCGCTTCAACTCGCGCAGCACGGCCTCGCGGATCACGCCCGTGCCCTCGTTGCGCACAAAGGTCTTGATGGCCAGGCGGCGCTGCGGCGCCGTGGCGATGACGGACAGGTCGCGCAGGCCTTCCAGCGCCATGCCCATGGTGCGCGGGATCGGCGTGGCGGTGAGGGTGAGCACGTCCACCTCGGCGCGCATGGCCTTCATCGCCTCCTTGTGGCGCACGCCGAAGCGGTGCTCCTCGTCGATGATGAGTAGGCCCAGGTTGTGGAACTTGGTCGATTCGTACAGCAGCTTGTGCGTGCCCACGACGATATCCACCGTGCCGTCGGCGATGCCCTTGATGGCCGCCGTGATCTCC
>JASLFM010000063.1 GCA_030150585.1 Acidovorax sp. | reverse complement strand
CACGCCGGCCAGCACGGCAAGCGCGTGGCGCTGGACGCTGGCTTGTTGCAGCAGCGGCGGCAGCAAGGCTTGGTCGCTCGACAGCTGGCTCTGCGCGGTCAGTACGTCGAGTCGCGCGGACTTGCCGGCCTCAGTCGACAGTTGCACGAGCTCGAGGTTGCGTTCATCGACCGCGATGATGTCGCGCACGGCGGCAATCTGCTCGTTGACCGAAGCCAGTGCGATCGCTTGCAGCACGGTGTCACCCGCCAGCTTGAGCTGCGCGGCACGCCATTGCGCTTGCTGGTAGTCCAGCAGCGCTTGCGCCTGCTCGATGCGTCGCTTCGTGCCGCCAAACACGTCGGGCGTGAAGTCGAGTGCAGGGCCGATAGTGAAGAGGTTGGCTGCTGGGGCGGATATTCGTGCAGCCCCCGTGTTGGAGCGCTGGACCGACGCGGCGAGGTTAACGCGCGGGTAGGCGCCGCCTCGTGCGGCGGCGAGCACGTGCTCTGCTTGTGCGAGGGTCGCCCGGGCGCTCTCCAGGGTTGGGCTGCCGCCGAGTGAGCGGGCAACGAGCTCATTCAGCGCCTCCGAGCCGAACGTCTCCCACCAGCGCGCGGGGACAGGCGCGCCCCGGCGAATACCTTGCTCCGGCTGGCCGGGCTCCACCGGCACAATCGACGGCTCTTCGCTGGCATAGCGGTCTGGCGATGGCCGCTGCGGTGGCTCGAATTCAGGCCCGACGGCACAACCCGCGAGCGCCAGCAGCACCGCCAGCCCCAGCACGCGGCAAGATACGTCATTCATAGCGCAGCGCCTCGATCGGATTCAACTGCGCCGCCTTGCGCGCCGGGTAGTAGCCGAAAAAGACGCCGACTACTGCGGAGAACAGGAAGCCGCCAGCGGCTGCGGCGGGCGACACGATGGTGGGCCACTTGGCGACAGCAGAGATCACTTCGGTGGCGACAGTGCCGACCACGATGCCCGCGACACCGCCGACAACGCTCATGAACACGGCCTCAGCGAGGAATTGCAGCAGTACGTGGCTGCGGTGCGCACCGATCGCCATGCGCAAGCCGATCTCGCGCGTGCGCTCGGTCACCGAAACCAGCAGGATGTTCATGATACCGATGCCGCCCACGAGGAGGGAGATCGAGGCCACCACGGCCAGCAGCGCGGCCATCACCCGGCTGCTACCCTCGGCCGCATCGGCGATCTGGCTCAGGTTGCGCACGTTGAAGTCGGCCGTTTCGCCCGGCTTGATGCGGTGCCGGCGCATTAGAACAGCGGTGACTTCGTCGATCGCCGCGTGCACCTGGGCCGCGTTCGCCGCCTGCACATAGATTTGGTTCACATAGCCCGTCAGCCGAGCCTGCAGCCCGAAAGGGTTTGGCGCCTGCGGGTACTGCGATGCGCCCGCGGCCTGCTGGCTTGGCGCGGCGACGCCGAGCACCTTGCGCTCGCCGGTGCCGAACGGGATCATCACCAGGTCGTCCTGGTCCTGGCCGTACGCTGTCTGCCCCTTGGCGGCGTAGAGCCCGACCACGCGCAACGGAATCCCGCGCACGAGGATCGTTGCGCCCACAGGGCTCTCGTCCGGCGGGAACAG
The DNA here is from genome assembly GCA_030150585.1 of Acidovorax sp. Lineage (GTDB taxonomy): Bacteria > Pseudomonadota > Gammaproteobacteria > Burkholderiales > Burkholderiaceae_C > JASLFM01. Next base: position 5,345 of record JASLFM010000063.1, on the reverse strand, counting down.
TTGCCGACGAACCGTTTCACCCATGACAGCGACCAGGGCCGCCCCATGGTCGTCTTCATCCGTCAAGCCGCGGCCTTCGGCGATGCGCCAGTTGGTGGTAGGCGGGTAGCCGGCCGTCACTCCCTGGATCACGGTCGTCCAGTTCTGGTCTCCGTACTGCACTTGGCCGGTCTGGCGGATCATATAGCTCACCTCGCTGACGAGCGTGATCTCGCGCCGGAGTGCCTCGGCGTCGGCCACGGTCAGTGTCGAAGCGCTGCCGAACCCCGCGCGCACGCCACCGCTCGTAGTGGCGCCGGGCACCACGACAAAAAGGTTGGTGCCCAGACTTTCGATCTGCTTGCGCACGGCCTCGTTGGCGCCTTGTCCCACGGCGATCATGGCGATGAGCGCCGCCACGCCGATGAAGACGCCGAGCATGGTGAGTGCCGAGCGCGTCTTGTTACGTACCAGCGCCTGTGCTGCCGCGGCCAAGATCATTCTGGTGAAGGCCCACAACGAATGGCCTGGGACGGTGCCGCTGGTCTGGAGCGCCACTCCAGTCGCCAATGCAGTTTCGGTTCGCGGATGCATCGCCTCCGGGGGCGGCGCCTTGCGTTCATCGGACACGATCTGCCCGTCGCGCATCGTCACTACCCGCTTCGCATAGCCAGCAATGTCGGATTCATGCGTGACGACGAGCACCGTGACGCCCGCCTCGCGGTTCAGGCGTACCAGGGTCTGCATGATCTCGTGCGAAGTGCGGGTGTCGAGGTTGCCGGTGGGCTCGTCGGCCAGCAGTACGGCCGGCGAGTTGATCAGCGCCCGGGCGATCGCCACGCGTTGCTGTTGCCCTCCGGACAGCTGCGCGGGCGTGTTCTTCTCGCGGTCCTGCAATCCGAGCAGGGCAAGTGCTTCGCGCGCCCGCTGCGTGCGCTCGACGCTTTGCGTCGACTCGGCATAGAACAGCGGCAGCGCCACATTTTCGAGCGCGCTCGTGCGCGGCAGCAGATTGAAGCTCTGGAAGACGAAGCCCAGGCGCCCGCTGCGAACACGTGCAAGGTCCGGCTCGCTCAGTCTTGCGACGTCGGTGCCCTCGAAGAAGTAGGCGCCGCTGCTCGGCCGGTCCAGACAGCCGAGGATGGCCATCAGCGTCGACTTGCCGGAGCCTGAGGAACCCATGATCGCGACGAATTCGCCGCGCTCGATAGCCAAACTGACCCCGCGCAGCGCGTGCACATCGACATCGCCCACATGGTAGGTGCGGGTGACATCGCGGACATCAATGCATAGGTCAGCCACGGCTCTATCGCCTCGGCGCCATCAGCGCGGTGGGCGCGGGCTGCGAAAGGGAGGTTCCACCCGCGTGCTCGGACACTATCACCGCATCGCCCTCGCGGAGCTCTCCAGCCGTGATCTCCGCGTAGGTATCGTCGTCGAGGCCCACCGTCACTGGCACCCGGCGTGGCTGCCCGTTGCTCAACACCCAGATGTGAGCGGCCCGCCCCTTGACCTGCTCGCGAGGGGAGGGCGCGTTGCCCTCGGACCTGACATTCCCGCCGGGGGGCGCCTGTTCGGCCAGCCGTCCCGCAGGGCGGTAGCGCAGTGCTTGGTCGGGCACACGCAATACGTTGTCCGCCTGGCTCGTCACGATGCGCATCGAGGCCGTCATTCCCGGCTTGAGTACGAGGTCGGTATTCGCCACGGCCACGACCACGTCGTAGGTCACCACATTCTGTATCGTCTGTGGCGCCTGACGCACCTGCTGTACCACGCCCTTGAACTGTCGATCTGGGTAGGAGGTGACAGTGAAAAGCGCCGTATTGCCGACAGCGACTCGCCCGATGTCTGACTCGCTGACATTGGTGTCGACCTGCATCTTCGTCAGATCGGTGGCGATCAGGAACAGCGTGGGCGTCTGGAAGCTCGCAGCCACGGTCTGGCCTTGCGTGACGTTGCGCGAGACCACTGTGCCGTCGACCGGCGACACGATGTTGGTATAGCCCAGGTTGATGCGGGCTGCTTTCAATTGCGCTTCGTGCTGCGCGATATTGGCTTCGTCCAGTGCCAGTTGAGCCTTGGCTTGGGCGTAGCTGTTCTCCGACGTGTCGGCGGTTTCCTGAGAAACGATGCTGCGCTTGAGGAGATCCGCATTGCGATCCCGGATGAGGCGGGCATAACTCAGGTTGGCGCGATCCTTCACCAGTTGCGCCCGCGCCGTGCCGAGCGCGGCGGTTTCCTGTTCAACGACCGTTTGGTAGGGACGCGGGTCGATGCGTGCGCATAGCTGCCCAGTCTTCACCTGGGTGTTGAAATCGCACAGGATGGTCTGGATGACCCCAGAAACGTAGCTGCCGACCTGGATGGTAGTTACCGGGTTGACCGATCCGCTGGAAGTGACGGCCGGAGCGACCGTGCCACGTGCGGCGGGCACGGTCGCGTACAGCGGGTAAGAGGCCGATTCCTGGCGCCACGCGAACGCTGCGGCGAGCACGATGGCAACCATGGCACCGCCGACAACCACGAGGCGCAGACTCCTATGCCGACTCGGCTCGTTCCGCAACGCCTGCGCATCGTGCGGTTGGCGGGAAATGGCGGTCGGATCGGACATGAGGGTCGCGGAGCAGGCTGTTTTGGCAGCTTAGTGCTGAATGCTTCTCCATCCTTGACAATGCGCAAGCGCTCTTATTCGCGTGTTTAATTAAACATAATATACATCGTATCTAGTTATAGGTGCGCACCAAGTCACCGCCAACCTGGCTAACATCTCCCCATGTCTATCCCATCTTCTTCCTCCGTATCCTTTGGCCATCAAGGCCGTGTCTGCATTGTCACCGGCGGTGCCCAGGGCATTGGCGAGGCATGCGTGCGCCGTTTCGCGCGCGATGGTGCAAAGGTTGTGATTGCAGACGTGGACGACGCCCGTGGCCAAGCGCTGGCCTCGGATGTGGACGGCGCGGTCTACATGCGTTGCGACGTGGGGGCCAAACCCGATGTCGATACGCTGGTGCGGCAGACCCTGGCACTGCACGGGCGCATCGACGTGCTGGTGAACAACGCCGGCATTTTCCGCGCCGCGAACTTCCTCGACGTGACCGAAGAAGACTTCGACGCGGTGCTGCGCGTGAATCTCAAGGGCGCTTTTCTCATGGGCCAGGCGGTGGCACGGGAGATGGCGCGCGCGGGCCACGGCAGCATCGTGAACATGAGTTCGGTGAACGGCGTGCTCACGATCCCCAATATCTCGAGCTACAACGTCAGCAAGGGAGGCATCAACCAGCTCACGCGGGTTATGGCACTGTCCCTGGCCGACCAGGGGGTGCGTGTCAATGCCGTGGCGCCCGGCACCATTGCGACCGAGTTGGCGGCCAAGGCCGTTCTTACCAGCGACGAAGCCCGGCTGAAGATCATGAGCCGCACCCCCATGAAGCGGCTCGGCGAGCCGTCGGAGGTAGCCGACGTGGTCGCCTGGCTGGCCAGCGACGCTGCCAGCTATGTCACGGGTGAGATCGTGACAGTGGATGGGGGGCGCATGACCCTCAATTACACCGTGCCGGTGTAGCCTCAGGCGGCCGCACGCTCCACCCTGCCCTCGCGGATGGGCAGGTGCACCAGTGCGGCGCCGAGCGCGAGCACGATGTCCAGGTACCAGACCCAGTCGTAGGCCCCGGTCAGCTCAAACACCTTGCCGCCCAGCCAGGCCCCCAGAAAGCCGCCGACCTGGTGGGCCAGCATCACAATACCGAACAGCGTGGCCATATTCGTGGGGCCGAAGAATTTGGCCACGAGCCCGGCCGTTGGGGGCACGGTGGCAAGGAAGGTCAGGCCCATGGCTGCGGCGAACAGCAACACCACGGCCTCGGTCTTTGGCGCGAACAGAAAAATCAGCACGGCCAACGCGCGAGCGAGGTAGATCGCCGAGAGCACGGACTTCATACGCCAGCGCCCCTGCGCCCAGCCCACAGCAAAGCTGCCGACGATGTTGAACAGGCCGATCAGTGCAAGCGCCCAAGCGCCCACAGGCGCCGGCAGCCCGCACGACGCGATGACGCCGGGCAGGTGTGTGGCCAGAAAGGCAACGTGGAAGCCGCACACCAGGAAGCCGGCAGAGAGCATGCGGTAGCCGGGATGGGCCCATGCCTCACGCACAGCCTCGCGCGTGCCGATGGGCCTGGTGCCGGGCGCTGTAGCCTGCAGCGCATTGCCCTGCAGCACCAGAGCCGCGGGCAAGGCCAGCAATACCAACAGGCCGAGCACCTGCAGCGCGGCGGCCCATCCCAGTTGTGCCGTGAAGAATCCCGCGAGCGGCGCCATCACAAATTGCCCGAACGAGCCGCCTGCATTGACGAAACCCGTCGCCAGGCCGCGCCGGGCTGGCGGGACGAGTCGCATCGTCGCAGCCATGAGCACGGAAGGTCCGGCCATGCCCGCTCCACCTGCCGAGAGAATGCCGATCGCAAGAATCAAGCCGGGCGTGCTGCCCATTAGCGGCGTGATGAACGTACCCAGTGCCACGAGCAGGGCCCCCACGACCAGGACCCGCCCTGCCCCAATGCGGTCCGCGACGATGCCTGCGAACGGCTGCGTAAGACCCCACCAGAGCTGGCCGAACGCGAAAGCCAGGCTGATGCTGCCGATCCCCAGACCCGTGGAGGTGTTGAGCGGCGAAAGGAACAGGCCCATGGTCTGGCGGGTGCCCATAGTCAGCGCGAAGGTGCCGCCTGCAGCGGCCAGCACCATCCAGAGCGCCCACTGGCGCTGTATGGGCGTAGAAGTGCTCATGCCTTGTCCTCCACGGGCGCCAGCAGCGCCATGCATTCATCCACCATCGTGTGCAAGGCTGCCACGCGCGCCAAGCCCAGGGCATGGTTCAGCGCCTCCTGCGCAGCACGCCAATGGCGCTGGGCCTCCTGGCGTTTGGCGCGCCCTGCGGGCGTTGCGACCACGAGGCGGCTGCGTGCATCGTCGCCCGCGGCCATCTCCGCCCAGCCTGCGGCGATGAGCGGCTTGAGATTGCGCGTGAGCGTCGATGCATCCATGCACATGGACTGGGCGAGCGCTCCAGGGCGAATGGGGCCGAGCTTCACTACATAGGACAGCAGCGAGTACTGCGTGGTCTTGAGGCCGCAGCGCTGCATCTCGGCGTCGTAATGCTGCGCCACGCGGCGCATGAGCTGCCGCAGCTTGAGGTTGGTGCAGCCCTGCGGCCGAACACTCTGGGGATTGACAGCGGTGGTCATGGAATTTATTGTATCTACAACTTTTGTATATGCAATATAGAGGAACCTCATGACCCAGAACTCCGCCCTCGAACTCTGGCTCGCGCAGGAGCGCGAAGTTGCCGCCCGCCTAGAAACGGGCCCGGG
>JASLFM010000050.1 GCA_030150585.1 Acidovorax sp. | reverse complement strand
ATCCTCCTCCATGTGGCGGTCGGCCACGAGGCGCTGCACCAGCGCCATGGCCACCACGCCCGTGAGCGCGGCCAGGGCCAGGCTCAGCCGCACGCTCGTGAGGGTGGCCACCTGCCCCCAGACGGCGGCGCCCAGCGCCGTGGCGCCCATGATGGACATCTGGAAGATCGACATCCCGCGCGCGCGCACCCAGTTGGGGAGCGCCAGCTGGGCCGAGACCGACAGCGTGTTGGCCGTGGTGATCCAGGCCATGCCGCCCAGCACCATGGCGGGCACGGCCAGGTAGACGTTAGGCGAGATGGCCACCAGGGCCGTCGCCACCGCCTGCAGCAGGGTACCGCGCAGCACCAGCACATCGCGCGGCATGGCCTGGCGCAGGCGCGGCAGGAACATGGCGGCCACGATGGCACCCGCCCCCATCGACGCGAGCAGCATCGTGAAGGTGCCCGCGCCGCCCGCCTCCAGGTCGCGCGCCACCAGCGGCAGCAACGCGAGCAGCGCCGTGGCGTGCAGGAAGAAGACAGCGATGCGCCAGAGCACGGCCCGCATGCGCGGCGACTGGCGCACGAACTGGAGGCCCACGCGCATGGCGCTGCCAAGCTTCTCGCGGCCCAGCGGGCTCGGCACATGCCGACGCCGCCACCGCATGATGGCCAGCCCCGAGCCCACCGACAGCACGGCATTGAGCACGAACACCCAGGCGCTGCCTGCGCCCGCGATGATGGCGCCCGCCACGAGCGGCCCGATGATGCGCGACGCATTCATCGCCACGCCGTTGAGCGCCAGCGCGGCGGGCAGTTGCGGCCGGTTCACGAGTTCGGGCACGATGGCCGCGAACACGGGCCAGCGCATGGCCAGGCCGATGCCGTTGGCGAAGGTGAGCGCCAGCAGCAGCGGCGCCGTCATGCCTCCCCAGAGGATGGCCGCGCACAGCACCACGGCCACGGCCGCCACCCAGAACTGCGTGGCGATGAAGTAGCGCCGCCGGTCCAGGATGTCGGCCAGCGCGCCGCTGGGCAGCCCAAGCAGGAACACGGGCAGCGTGGAGGCCGACTGCACGAGTGCCACGAGCACCGGCGAACTCGTGAGCGTGGTCATGAGCCAGGCGGCAGCCACGTCGTTCATCCACATGCAGGTGTTGGCCACAAGCCAGGTGAGCCAGAGCATGCGGAACACGGGCACCGACAGCGGCGCAAGCGGGGACAGCGCGGCGCTTGGCTGCAGCTGCGCCGCGGCGGCGCTGGCGGCCGCTTCGGCCTCGCGGGCCTGGACCGCGGCCTCGGAGATGGAATCGGGCGGGAGGGGGGCGCCGTGGGCGCTGTCGTGTGCGGGTTGGGGCGGCATGGGCCGCTCCATTGTGCGCATGGACCCGCCCCCGCGCTTTGCTCGGCTATACGGCGGGCGGGCGTGAAATTGGGCGCCAGCGCCTTTCCATTCGGCGCGAACAGCTATCAAATGGAGAGCATTACTGCTGCAGGTGCGCCAGCGGCAGCGCGCCGCTGGCCTTCACCTCGCCCAGCGAGAAGCTGGTGTGCATGTCTTTCACGTTGGGCAGGTTGAGCAGCACGTTGCGCGCAAATTGCGAAAAGCTGTCGAGGTCGCGCGCCACCACCTGCAGCTCGAAGGTGCCGGTGCCGCTGATGTAGTGGCACGAGACCACCTCGGGGATCTGGCGGATCGCCTCCTCCATCTCGCGCGCGAGGCTGGCCGTGTTGCGCGTGGCGTCGAGCCGCACGAAGGCGAGCACGCCCAGGCCGATCTTGTGGCGGTCGATCTCGGCGCGGTAGCCCTTGATGAAACCGGCCTCCTCGAGCGCGCGCACGCGCCGCCAGCATGGCGCGGCCGACAGCCCCACGCGCTGCGCCAGCTCGGCGTTGGTCAGGCGCGCGTCGGCCTGCAGCTCGCGCAGGATGGCGACGTCGAATTTATCCAAAGTATTCAATTTATTGCAGAAAGCAGAAAGACTCTTTCCCAGGATAGCCCAAACGAAGCAAAGAAAGCAAAGACTTATCCGCCCTTCGGTCATACACTCACTGGAGATGCGCCCCACCGGCGCACTACCCGTCGGGCCGCCGCCACAAGAAGCAGCCCACCCCCCACCGATGGAGACAAGGCCATGAACGCCCCCCTGCCCGAGCACATCCGCAAAGCGCTCGAAACCGTCACGCTCGACGACAAATACGCCCTTCAGCACGGTCGTGCCTTCATGAGCGGCGTGCAGGCCCTGGTGCGCCTGCCCATGCTGCAACGCCAGCGCGACGCAGCCGCGGGCCTGAACACCGCGGGCTTCATCAGCGGCTACCGCGGCTCGCCGCTGGGCGGCTACGACCAGGCGCTGTGGTCCGCCAAGAAGCACCTGGCCGCAAACAACATCGTGTTCCAGCCCGGCGTGAACGAGGAGCTGGGCGCCACGGCCGTGTGGGGTACGCAGCAGCTCGACCTGTACCCGCAGTCCAAGAAATTCGACGGCGTGTTCGGCATCTGGTACGGCAAGGGGCCCGGCGTGGACCGCTGCTCCGACGTGTTCAAGCACGCCAACATGGCCGGTACCGCCCAGCACGGCGGCGTGATCGCCGTGGCGGGCGACGACCACATCAGCAAGAGCAGCACGGCCGCGCACCAGAGCGACCACATCTTCAAGGCCTGCGGCCTGCCCGTGTTCTTCCCCTCGAGCGTGCAGGACATCCTCGATATGGGCCTGCATGCCTTCGCGATGAGCCGTTTCTCGGGCCTGTGGTCCGGACTCAAGACCATCCAGGAGGTGGTGGAATCGTCGGCCAGCATCTCGGTGGATCCCGATCACGTGAAGATCGTTCTGCCCGAGGACTTCGCGATGCCCCCGGGCGGCCTGCACATCCGCTGGCCCGACGCGCCGCTGGAGCAGGAGGCGCGCCTGATGGACTACAAGTGGTACGCCGCCCTGGCCTACGTGCGCGCCAACAAGCTCAACTACAACGTCATCCAGGGCCCGAACGACCGCTTCGGCATCATCGCCAGCGGCAAGGCCTACAACGACATGCGCCAGGCGCTGGTGGACCTGGGCCTGGACGACGACACCTGCCGCCAGCTCGGCATCCGCGTGCACAAGGTCAACGTGGTCTGGCCGCTGGAGGCCACGATCACGCGCGACTTCGCGCAGGGCCTGCAGGAAATCCTCGTCGTCGAGGAAAAGCGCCAGGTCATCGAGTACCAGCTCAAGGAAGAGCT
>JASLFM010000504.1 GCA_030150585.1 Acidovorax sp. | reverse complement strand
CGCAGGCATTCGGCCACGCGCTGCAGGTAGTCGAAGCTGCTGAAGAAGCACAGGTAGTTGCCGGGCTGCCGCGCATACTGGTGAGCCACCAGGTCCGCGATGGGCTGCAGCGAACGCTCGCGGTCGCGCCAGCGCGTGGAGACATGGCCGGCCACCTGCACGGCGAGCTGCTCGGCCTGGAAGGGCGCGGCCACGTCGATCCAGCCCGTGTCCCCGGGCAGGCCCAGGATGTCGCGGTAGAAGTGCGGCGGGCTCAGCGTGCCCGAGAACAGCACCGTGGCATGGGCGCCCGCGTGGCGCGCCGCCAGGTGCGGCGCGGGAATCACGTTGCGGATGCAGAGGGTGGAGGCCGGCGCCCTGCGGGATGCGGTGCGCCCCGGCGCCAGGCTCACGTCGAACAGCGCATGGCTGCCCCACTGCTCGGCCAGCGCCATGAACTGCAGTGCGTCCCAGTAGAAGGCCAGCACCGGGTCGCCGGGCAGCAGCGGCCGGTCGGCCTGCGCGTCGGCGATGGCGCCCACGGCGCGCTGAACGGCGCCCAGCAGCGCGGCGGGCACGGCGTCGTGGGCCTGGTAGCTGGCGGTTTGCTCCTTGTTCAGCGCGTTCCAGGCGCGGTGCAGCCTGTTCAGCGCCTTGCGCACCGGGCCGGTAGCGGCCTGGCGCGCATCGGCCAGCGCGAACTGCGACAGTTCGGCCGTGTACATGCGCCGCGCGCGCTCCAGCAGGTTGTGGGCCTCGTCCACCAGCACGCCCACCTTCCACTGCTGGGCCTGGGCCAGCGCGTACAGCATGGCCGAGGTGTCGTAGTAGTAGTGGTAGTCGGCCACTACCACGTCGCTCCAGCGCACCAGCTCCTGGGCCAGGTAGTAGGGGCAGACCTGGTGCGCGAGCGCCACGGCGCGCAAGGCCGGGGCATCCCAGGGCGGGGGCAGCGCCAGCGCGGCGGCCCGCGCGGCCGGCAGGCGGTCGTAGAAGCCCTGGGCCAGCGGGCAGGACTCGCCGTGGCAGGCCTTGTCCGGGTGCTCGCAGGCCTTGTCGCGCGCCTGCACGTCCAGCACGCGCAACGGGTGCGTGCCCAGCCGTGCGTTCACGGTGGCCAGCGCCTGCAGCGCCAGGCCATGGCCCGTGCCCTTGGCGGTGAGGAAGAACAGCTTGTCCAGCCCCTGCCCGGCGCAGGCCTTGAGCATGGGGAAGACGGTGCCCAGCGTTTTACCGATGCCCGTGGGCGCCTGCGCCATCAGGCAGTGCCCGCCCGCCTCGGCGCGCGCGCTGCGGTATACGGCCACGGCCAGCTCGCGCTGCCCCGCGCGAAAGCGCTCCATGGGGAATGGCAGCGCGGCCAGCGCCGCGCTGCGCGCTGCGTGGTGTTCGGCCTCGCTGCGTGCCCAGGCCAGGAAGCGCGCGCACTGCTCCTCGAAGAAGGCCTGGAGCTGCGCGGCCTCGTGCGCCTCGGTCAGCACTGTCTCTTCCCCGGTGCCGACGATAAAGTACACCAGCGCCACGCGCAGCCGCGCCAGCCCGCGCGACTGGCACAGCAGGTGGCCGTACACGCGGGCCTGGGCCCAGTGCAGCGCGCGGTGGTGGGGGCGCACGCCATCGAGCGGGCCCCGGTAGGTCTTGATCTCTTCGAGCTGCCCGGCGCGCACGTCGAAGCCGTCGGCGCGGCCGCGCACGTGCAGGTCCTCGTACTGGCCGGACAGGCTGACTTCGGCCTCGTAGCCTTCGCCGCGGCGCGACTGCACCAGGCCGTGGCCGGCCATGCCTTCGAGCGCGCTGGGCGCGGGGGTGAAGCGCAGGTCCAGGTCGCCCGCGCGTGCCGTGAATTCGCACAGCGCGCGCACGGCCACGGTGTAGCTCACGCCGCACCCCCGCCGGGCTCCCCGCGCCACCGCACATGGCAGACGCTGGCCGGAATGCCGTGCTCAGCGCAGTACTGCAGCCAGCGGATCTGGTTGTCCTGCAGCTTGTCGCCAGGGGCTTTGACCTCCACCAGCGCATAGCGGCGCTCGGCCGGCCAGAAGCGCACCAGGTCGGGCAGGCCCGTGCGGTTGGCCTGCACGTCGCGCAGCAGCCGCGCGAAGAACAGCTTGAGGTGCGCGGCCGGAATGCAGTCCAGCGCCAGCGCGAGCAGGGGCTCGGTCAGCACGCCCCAGAACACGAAGGGCGACTGCAGGCCCTGCTTGTCGGCGAAGCGCTGGCGTATGGCATCGCGGTAGCTGCCATCGTCGAGCGGGGCCAGGCAGGCCGCGAACAGCGCCACGCGGCGCTGCGCGAAATCGGGCGCGCCCAGGTCGGCCGGCCCGCTCTGGAACGGGTGGAAGAACGCCCCCGGCAGCGGCGCGAAGATGGCGGGCCAGCACAGCAGGCCGAACAGCGAGTTGATGAGCGCGTTCTCCACGTAGAACACGGGCGCGGCCTCATCGTGCCAGTGGTCGCGCAGCACGGATTCAACGGCCGACGGCGCGGCGGGCGCATCGAGCTCCAGGTCCATGCGCATCTGCG
>JASLFM010000498.1 GCA_030150585.1 Acidovorax sp. | reverse complement strand
CTCGCTCACGCCCATGATGGTGCTGGCCCTGTCGATCTCCCTGCTGGGCCAGCCGCTCACCGCGGGCGCAGCCGCGGGCTCGGCGCTGTCGGTCGCGGGCGTGGTGCTCGTGGTGACGGGCGGGCACCCCGGCAGCCTGCTCGCCAGCGGCGTGGGCGCGGGCGATGGGCTCATGCTGCTGGCCATGTTCGCCTACGCCGTGTATGCGGTGCTACTCAAGCGCTGGGGCATGCAGGGCGTTCCGCCACTGCAGCTCATGTACCTGCAGGTGCTCGTGGCCACGATGGCGCTGCTGCCGATGTTCCTCGGGTCGCCGCGCACCGGGCTCACGGCTGCCAACGTGCCGCTGGTGCTGTACGCGGGCGTGTTCGCCTCGGTCTGCGCGCCCTGGTGCTGGATGCGCGCCGTTGCGCACCTGGGGCCAGGGCGGTCCAGCATGTGCTTCAACCTGATTCCGCTGCTCACGGCGCTCATCGCGGCCGTGCTGCTGGGCGAGCACCTGGCCCTCTACCACCTCTTCGGGGGGCTGCTCACCGTCGGGGGCGTGATGCTCGGCGAACTCTGGAAGACGCCGCTGCCCCTACTGCCCGCCCGCGCCTGAGCCCCCACACGGCCTTCGGGCCGCCGCGTATGATGTTGGCCCTGCTTGATAACCACAAGCCCGCGAGGCCCCATGATCCGACTCTCCGAACTCAAGCTGCCGCTGGCCGCCCTGCCGACCGACGAAACGCAGCAACCCGAAGGCGCGCTGCGCGCGCTCGCCGCCCAGCAGTTGGGCATCGCCCCAGCAGCCATCGCCGCGCTCCAGGTCTACAAACGCAGCTTCGATGCGCGCAAGGCCGACCTGCTGGCCGTGTACATCGTTGATGTGGCGCTGGCCGACCCGGCCGGCGAAGGCGCCCTGCTCGCGCGCCACACCGGCCACCCGCACATCCAGCCCACGCCCGACATGGCCTGGCGCCCCGTGGGCCAGGCCCCGGCCACGCTGGCTGAGCGGCCCGTGGTCGTGGGCTTCGGGCCCTGTGGCATCTTCGCGGCACTGGTGCTGGCGCAGATGGGTTTCAAGCCCATCGTGCTCGAACGCGGCAAGCCCGTGCGCGAGCGCACCAGGGATACCTGGGGCCTGTGGCGCAAGCGGGTGCTCACCCCCGAGTCGAATGTGCAGTTCGGCGAAGGCGGCGCGGGCACCTTCTCGGACGGCAAGCTCTACAGCCAGATCAAGGACCCGCGCCACCTGGGCCGCAAGGTCATGGAGGAATTCGTGCAGGCCGGTGCGCCGCCCGAGATCCTCTACGTGGCCCATCCGCACATCGGCACCTTCAAGCTCGTGAAGGTGGTGGAAGCGCTGCGCGCGCAGATCATCGCGCTGGGCGGCGAGGTGCGCTTCTCCCAGCGCGTGACGGACGTGCTGATCGACGACGGCCCTCAGCGCCGCCTGCGCGGCCTGCGCGTACTCGACCAGGCCACGGGCCAGGAGCACGAGCTGGCCGCCTCGCACGTGGTCCTGGCCCTGGGCCACAGCTCGCGCGACACCTTCGCCATGCTGCACGCGCGCGGCGTGCACATGGAGGCCAAGCCGTTCTCGGTGGGCTTTCGCATCGAGCACCCGCAGAGCGTCATCGACCGCGCGCGCTGGGGCCGGCATGCGGGCCACCCGCTGCTGGGCGCGGCGGACTACAAGCTCGTGCACCATGCGAAGAATGGCCGCGCGGTCTACAGCTTCTGCATGTGCCCGGGCGGCACGGTGGTGGCCGCCACGAGCGAGCCCGGGCGCGTGGTGACCAACGGCATGAGCCAGTACTCGCGTGCCGAGCGCAACGCCAACGCGGGCATGGTGGTGGGCATCGACCCTGCGGACTACCCGCGCGACCCGGCCGCCTTCGAAGCCACGCTGGGCGCGACCCACGGCGTGGAGCGCCTGCGCACCGGCGAGCACCACCCGCTAGCGGGCGTGGTGCTGCAGCGCCAGCTCGAGTCGAATGCCTACGTGCTCGGCGGCAGCGACTACAGCGCGCCTGGCCAGCTCGTGGGCGATTTCCTCGCGGGCCGCGCCTCGCGCGAATTCGGCGCCGTGCAGCCCTCGTACAAGCCCGGCGTGGCCCTGGGCGACCTGGCCCCAGCCCTGCCCGCCTACGCGATCGAGGCCATGCGCGAGGCCCTGCCCGTATTCGGCCGCAAGATCCAGGGCTACGACATGCCAGACGCCGTGCTCACGGGCGTGGAAACCCGCACCTCGTCGCCGCTGCGCATCGGGCGGGGGGACAACCTGCAAAGCCTCAACACCGCCGGCCTGTACCCGGCTGGAGAGGGCGCGGGCTATGCAGGTGGCATCCTGTCGGCGGGCGTGGACGGCATCAAGGTGGGCGAGGCCGTGGCGCGCGCCCTGCTGAACGCCCGGGCGTAGCCGCTATTCGCCGCTGGCAGCGGGGGTGTCCAGGATCTCCAGCGCCTCCTGCAGGAGGTCCAGCCACAGCGTTTCCACCTGGATGCCCGCCTTCAGCACCAGATGCTGCAAGCGCCGCTCGCGCGTGGGCGGTTTGCCGATGAAATCGCGCTGCTCCAGACGCTGGTAGAGCGCGAGCTTGTCCCGGTGCAGCGCCTGGCGCCGCTCGATTTCCTGGCACAGCGCGCGCGAGCCAAGGGCGGCCTCGGCGCGCAACCGCACCATCAGCTCGTCACGCAGCGGCCGGGGGTCTTCCGGCAGGGCCACCCAGCGCGCCAGTTCCTCGCGCCCGGCGGGCAGGATGCGGTACTGGCGCTTGCGGCCCCGGCCGGACTCCGCGGGCAGCGCCTCGATCCAGCCCGCAGCTTCCAGCCTCGCCAGCTCACGGTAGATCTGCTGGTGCGTGGCGTGCCAGAAATAGCCGATGGAGCGGTCGAAGCGCTCGGCCAGCTCCGAGCCGGAACAGGGGTGCTCGATCAGCGCAGTAAGAAGAGCGTGCGGCAAGGACATGCCCGTCGATTTTATGCAATCCGTTGTGCAACCAGTTGCATCGCACCGGCGAGACCGCTACATTCATGCAACCAGTTGCATAGAAAAAGCGAAACACCATGCCCCACTACCCCCACCTGAACGCCCCGCTCGACCTGGGCTTCACCACGCTGCGCAA
>JASLFM010000454.1 GCA_030150585.1 Acidovorax sp. | reverse complement strand
ATCGCGCGCAAGGTCACGCTGGTGCACCGCCGCGACAAGTTCAAGGCCGAGCCCATCCTCGTGGACAAGCTCAACGAGAAAGTCGCGGCCGGCAAGATCGAGCTGCAGCTGTTCCACACCCTCGACGAGGTGCTGGGCGACGACAGCGGCGTGACGGGTATCCGGATCAAGAGCACGCAGGACGGCAGCACGAAAGACATCCAGCTCCAGGGCTGCTTCATCGCCATCGGCCACGCGCCGAACACCGAAATCTTCCAGGGCCAGCTCGCCATGGAGAACGGCTACATCGTGACCCAGGGCGGGCTCAAGGGCTTCGCCACGCAAACCAGCGTGCCCGGCGTTTTCGCGGCCGGCGATGTGCAGGACCACGTCTACCGCCAGGCCATCACGAGCGCGGGGACGGGCTGCATGGCCGCGCTGGACGCGCAGCGCTTCCTCGAGCAGGAATGAGGCCTTGGCTTGCGGCTGGGCTTATTCTGAAAAAGTCGTTATAATCCAAGGCTTTCCTGAATTTCGCACTTCGCTTCGACGGGGTGCGGAACCAGCGAATCGGGTTACCGCCACCCCATCTGGCGAGGTGAGGCCGCAAGCAGGCTCCGCGCATTCCAGCGCGGGGCACCCGCGAACGGCTGTTTGAAGAAATTCGGAGTGTCCTCATGGCACGCGTATGTGAAGTCACGGGCAAGGGCCCGATGGTCGGGAACAACGTTTCCCACGCCAACAACAAAACCAAGCGCCGGTTCCTGCCGAACCTGCAATACCGCCGTTTCTGGGTCGAGAGCGAGAACCGCTGGGTGCGCCTGCGCGTTTCGAGCGCTGCCCTGCGCCTGATCGACAAGAACGGTATCGACTCCGTGCTCGCAGACCTGCGCGCACGCGGCCAGGCTTAAGGAGAAGCACCATGGCAACCAAAGGCGGTCGCGACAAGATCAAGCTGGAATCCACCGCGGGTACCGGCCATTTTTATACCACCACCAAGAACAAGAAGACGATGCCCGAGAAGATGGCGATCATGAAGTTTGATCCCAAGGCTCGCAAGCATGTCGAGTACAAGGAAATGAAGCTGAAGTAATTCGGCCCGTTTTCCCGACACGAGAAACCGCCCGACGCAAGTCCGGCGGTTTTTTTATGGCCTCATCCCCGCGGCGGCTGGCCGAGCAGGCGGTGGGCCAAGCCCCCCAGTTCCTGGCACGCCTGCTCCACGACCTCGTCCACGGGGTGCGTGCAACCCAGGCGCATGCAGCGCTCGTAGCGACCCGTGTTGGAGAACATGCTGCCCGGCGAGGTACGGATGCCCCGTGCCAGCGCCAGCGTGAACAGCTCCGCCGTCGACACCCCTTCCGGAAACTCCAGCCACAGGCATAGCCCGCCAGGCGGCAGGCTCAGCCGCATGCCGAGCGGAAAGTAGCGCGCCACGAGCCGCGCCATGGCCTCGCGCTGGCGGCGCAGCTGCAGCTTCAGCTGCTGCAGGTTGCGCAGGTGGGCCGGCGAGCCCACGCAGACCGCGGCCAGCAGTTGCGCCAGGGGCTGCGTGTGGCGACTCTGCGCGAACTTGAGCATCTGCACGCGCCCATGCCACTGGCCCGCGTTCATCCAGCCCTGGCGAAGCCCCGGGGCCATGGATTTGTTGAATGCCTCGCAGTAGATCACCTGCCCCTGGGTATCCCAGCTCTTGAGGGGGCGCACGGACTGCTCGCCCTCGACGAAGAGGCTGTAGGAGTCGTCCTCGATCAGCGCCACACCCTGGGCCGTGCAGAGCTCCACGAGGCGGGCCTTGTGCGCATCGGGCATGCGCGTGCCCAGCGGCATCTGCAGCTCGGGCACCACCACCACAGCCTTGAGGCGCGGCTGGGTGCGCAGCGCGAGTTCCAGCGCTTCGAGCGAGAGCCCCGTGCGCGGGCTACAGGGGATTTCCAGCGCCTGCATCTGCAGCGATTCGATGACCTGCAGCAGGCCATAGTAGGTGGGCGACTCCACGGCCACCATATCGCCGGGCGCGGCCACGGCCGCCAGGGCCAGGCTCACCGCCTCGGAGTTGCCCGTGGTGGCCAGCACCTGGTCCGGCGCTACATGCACGCCCGCCGCCAGCGCACGCCGCGCCATGGCACGCTGGTACTCGGGGTGCGTGCCGAGCAGCGAACGCCCCTGCACGAGCAGATCGGGCTGCTCGCGCAGCAGGCGCATCGCCGTGCGGTTCAGGAAGGTGCGGTCGAACAGGTCCGGCGGCGGCGTGGCGCCGCCCAGATCCACGCGCACATCGGCATGCCGTCCCCGCTCCAGCAGCAACGAGATGCGCTCGTTGATGCCCACATAGCGCTTTTGCGGCACAGGCGTGACGGGCCGGCTCAGGTCGGGCTCGCTGGCCTGCGCCAACCCCTCGGGCTGCGCGCCGCGCACGAAATAGCCCACGCGCGGCCGGGCTTCGAGCTGCCCCTGCTCTTCCATGTGGCGCAGCGTCTGCAGCGCAGTGGACAGGCTCACTCCATGGCGCTGCATGAGCGCGCGCACGGAGGGCATGCGCTCCCCCACCCGCAGCGTGCCCTGTTCCACGGCGCGGCGGTAGTCGGCCGCCAGGCGGCGGTACAGGGGCGCGGGGGCAAGAGAGATTGCTGTCATGGCATGCCACGGAAAACAGGGCGCCATCTTGCACCAGGGCACTGTTCCGCAACAGATACAGATGAGTCAAGAAATAACCATAACAGACACCACCCCACCCGCATTGATGCGCCCCAGCCGCGCGCCGCTGTGCCTGTTGCAAAGCAGCATCCCTGCCTACGCTGGAGGCCTGATCGATTTATCCGAAAGCCGCCCCATGGACACCCCAACCCTCCTCTGCCACATCGCCCCTGGACAGGAGCGGTTCGTGCCGCTGAACGCGGGCAGCGAGCTGTTTTGCCGCCAGGGCACCCTGCACCTGGCCAGCCCGCTCCAGGGCCTGGCGCTGGCCCTGCACACCGGCCAGGGCTGGCGTGCGTCGGAGGACCTGTGGGTCCATCTCGCCACCGCCGGCCCGCAGAGTGCCCTGGTCGAACTGCGCGAAACTGCGCACGCCTCTGCACAAAAAAGCCGCCCGGCCCCTCTTGCAGAGGAAACCGGGCGGCTGTGGGAGGCAGGCCTGGGTGTGCTCAGGCGTGGGCTGCGCGCAGCTTCATGGAAAACTCCTTGAGCGCGGCGATGCCGCTCTCCTCGGCACGGCGGCACCAGGCCTGCAGATCGGCCGTGAGCTGCTCGCGCGAGTTCGAGGTGTTGAGCCAGAGCTGGCGCAGCTCTTCGCGCATGGTGACCATCTTGTCGAGCGCCGGATGCGCCGCACGGGCCTGGGCCAGCTGCGGCTGGGCGCGGGCGGGCACCTTCTCGGCATCGCGGTGCAGCCAGCGCTTGGCGGCCTTCATGGCGGAAAGATCTTCCTTGCGTGCCTTGAGGGCTGCGATCTCATCCTTGCAGGCCCGGCGCACGCCGCGCGCGTAGCGGGCCATGACCTCATAGCGGTTGGCGATCAGCGCCTCCAGCGTCTTCTCGTCGGCCACGGGCTTGACGGCGCCGAGCCGCAGCTTCGGCGGCACCTTCTTCACGGTCGCCCAGCCGATGCGGCGCATGGCGCTGATGTAGACCCAGCCGATGTCGAATTCGTAGGGCTTGACCGAGAACTTGGCCGCCGTGGGGTAGGTGTGGTGGTTGTTGTGCAATTCTTCGCCGCCAATCACGATGCCCCAGGGCACAAGGTTGGTGGAGGCGTCCTGCGCCTCGAAATTGCGGTAGCCCCAGTAGTGGCCCACGCCGTTGACCACGCCTGCGGCCCAGAACGGAATCCACAGCATCTGCACGGCCCACACGGCCGCGCCGATGGCGCCGAACAGCGCAAGGTTCAGCAGCAGCATCAGGCCCACGCCCTGCCACGAAAAGCGGCTGTAGACGTTGCGCTCCATCCAGTCGTCGGGCGTGCCGTGGCCGAATTTCTTGAGCGTCTCCTGGTTGGCCGCCTCGGCGCGGTACAGCTCGGCGCCCTTCCACATCACGGTGTCGAGGCCGCGCGTCTGCGGGCTGTGCGGGTCGTCAGGCGTTTCGCACTTGGCGTGGTGCTTGCGGTGGATGGCGACCCATTCCTTGGTCACCATGCCCGTGCCGACCCACAGCCAGAAGCGGAAGAAATGCGATGGCACCGGCCCCAGGTCCAGCGCGCGGTGCGCCTGGCAGCGGTGCAGGAAGATGGTGACGGCAGCAATGGTGATGTGCGTCGTCGCCAGGGTGTAGAGAACGATTTGCCACCAGGACAGATTCCACAGTCCGTTGGCCAGCCAGTCGATGGCAGCGTTCAGTACAGCCCAATCGGGTAACAGCATAGGTGAGTGA
>JASLFM010000439.1 GCA_030150585.1 Acidovorax sp. | reverse complement strand
CTCGCTGCCCGCGAGGCCGAATACAAGCAGCGCTTCGCCAACCCCTTCGTGGCCGGCGCGCGCGGCTTCATCGACGACGTGATCCTGCCGCACGAAACGCGCAAGCGCATCTGCCGCTCGCTCGTGATGCTGCAGAACAAGAAGCTCGACAACCCGTGGCGCAAGCACGGGAACATTCCGCTGTAACCCAGGAGCTGTCCATGACCATCCGCCTCTACTACCACCCGTATTCCCGTGCCGCCGGAACGCTCTGGGCGCTGGAGGAAGCGGGCGTGCCTTACGAGCTGCAAGTCATCGACATCATGAAGGGCGAGCAGAAGGGCGCCGAGCTGGTCGCCAAGAACCCCATGGGCAAGCTGCCCACGCTGGTTGATGGCGACGTGGTGGTCACCGAGGCGGCAGCCATCTGCCTGTACCTGGCCGACCGCTACGCCGCGGGCCGCCTGGCCCCGGCGCTCGACGACCCGCGGCGCGGCACCTACCTGCGCTGGTCGTTCTTTGCGCCCAGCGTGATCGAGCCCGCCGTCATGGCGCACAGCAGCAAATGGGAAGTGCGCGAGGTCGCCGCCGGGTGGGGCAACTACACGCTGATGCTCACGGCCGCGCAAAGCGCCATCGCCAACCGGCCCTACGTGCTGGGCGACGAGTTCTCGATGGCCGACGTGGTGTTTGGCGGCACCCTGCGCTACATGATGGAGTTCAAGCTCATCGAGCCGGTGGAGCCTTTCAAGGGCTACGTGGACCGGCTGATCGCCCGCCCCGCCTACCAGCGCGCCAACGAGCGCAACCTCGCCATGCGCAAGGAGCTGGGCCTCCAGTAACCAGGGTATGGCAAGCGGCCAGCGGGCCCATGCCGCGGGCATTGAATTGATTTGATAGAAGAGGTTTTCCATGTTCACCAAGATCCTGATTGCCAACCGCGGCGAGATCGCCTGCCGGGTGATCGCCACTGCGCGAAAAATGGGCATTGCCACCGTGGCGGTCTACTCCGATGCCGACAAGGAAGCCCGCCACGTCAAGCTGGCCGACGAGGCCGTGCACATCGGCGCTGCGCCCTCGCGCGAGTCGTACCTGCTGGCTGACAAGATCATTGCGGCCTGCAAGCAGACCGGCGCGCAAGCCGTGCACCCCGGCTATGGCTTCCTGTCCGAAAACGAAGCCTTTGCCAAGCGCTGCGAGGACGAAGGCATTGCCTTCATCGGCCCCAAGGCACACTCGATTGCAGCCATGGGCGACAAGATCGCCTCCAAGAAGCTGGCCAACGAAGCTAAGGTCAACACCATTCCTGGCTACAACGATGCCATCAGCGGCCCCGAGCAGGCGGTGGAGATTGCCAGGGGCATTGGGTATCCCGTGATGATCAAGGCTTCGGCCGGCGGCGGCGGCAAGGGCCTGCGCGTGGCCTACAACGACAAGGAGGCGTTCGAGGGCTTTGCCAGCTGCCAGAACGAGGCGCGCAACAGCTTCGGCGACGACCGCATCTTCATCGAGAAGTTCGTGCAGGAGCCGCGCCACATCGAGATCCAGGTGCTGGGCGACAGCCACGGCAACGTGATCTACCTGAACGAGCGCGAGTGCTCGATCCAGCGCCGCCACCAGAAGGTGATCGAGGAGGCGCCGTCGCCCTTCATCAGCGACGCCACGCGCAAGGCCATGGGCGAGCAGGCCGTGGCGCTGGCCAAGGCCGTGAAGTACCAGTCGGCCGGCACGGTGGAGTTCGTGGTCGGCAAGGACCAGGATTTCTACTTCCTGGAGATGAACACCCGCCTGCAGGTGGAGCACCCGGTGACGGAATGCATCACGGGCCTGGACCTGGTCGAGCAAATGATCCGTGTGGCCGCCGGCGAGAAGCTGTCCATCACCCAGGCCGATGTGAAGCGCGACGGCTGGGCCATCGAGTGCCGCATCAACGCCGAGGACCCGTTCCGCAACTTCCTGCCCTCCACCGGCCGCCTGGTGCGTTTCCAGCCGCCGGAAGAGAGCATGTTCCAGTCCGACACCAGCAAGAAGCTGGGCGTGCGTGTGGACACGGGCGTGTACGAGGGCGGCGAGATCCCGATGTACTACGACTCGATGATCGCCAAGCTCATCGTGCATGGCACCGACCGCAACGACGCCATCGCCAAGATGCGCGCGGCCCTCAACGGCTTCGTGATCCGCGGCATCAGCAGCAACATTCCCTTCCAGGCGGCGCTGCTGGCGCACCCCAAGTTCGTCTCGGGCCAGTTCAACACCGGCTTCATTGCCGAGAACTACGGCAAGGGCTTCCACGCCGAGGATGTTCCGCACGACGACCCGCTGTTCCTCGTGGCCCTGGCCGCCTACATGAACCGCCGCTACCGCGCCCGCGCCTCCAGGATCTCGGGCCAGCTCGCGGGCCACGAGGTCAAGGTGGGCGAGTCCTTTACCGTGGTGGTGCTGGGTGCCGAGGGCAAGAACCAGCACCATGACGTGTCGGTGACCGACTTCGAGGACAAATCGGGCTCCAGCGCCGTCGCCGTGGGTGGCAAGAGCTATCAAATCACGAGCACAGCGGGACTGGGCCAGATCCGCGTGCAAGGCAGTTGCAACGGCCAGGGCTTTACGGCCCAGGTGGAGCGCGGCACTGCCAAGAACCCGCTGGCGCTGCGCATCGCGCACAACGGCACGCAGATCGATGCGCTCGTGCTCTCCCCGCTGGGCGCACGCCTGCACCAGCTCATGCCCTACAAGGCGCCGCCGGACCTCTCCAAGTTCCTGCTTTCGCCCATGCCGGGCCTGCTCGTCGACGTGGCCGTGCAGCCGGGCCAGAAGGTGCAGGCGGGCGAGAAGCTCGCCGTGATCGAGGCCATGAAGATGGAGAACATCCTCTTCGCCACGCAGGACGGCGTGGTGGGCAAGATCGTGGCGGGCAAGGGCGAGTCGCTGGCGGTGGACCAGGTGATCCTGGAATTCCAGTGAACCGGGGATGAACACATGACCGTCGAACAACGTCCGTTCAAGGTGCTGGGCATCCAGCAAGTCGCCATCGGTGGCACCGACAAGCAGCGCATGAAGATCCTGTGGGTGGACATGCTGGGCCTCACGCAAACCGGCACGTTCCAGAGCGAGCGCGAAAACGTGGATGAGGACATCCTTGCCATGGGCCGGGGCGCATTCAAGGTGGAAGTGGACATCATGCAGCCGCTGGACATCGACAAGAAGCCCGCCGTGCACGCCACGCCGCTCAACCACATCGGCCTGTGGATTGACGACCTGCCCAAGGCCGTGGAGTGGCTCACGGCGAAGGGCGTGCGCTTCGCACCGGGCGGTATCCGCAAGGGGGCCGCAGGCTACGACATCACCTTCCTGCACCCCAAGAGCAACGACGAGTTCCCCATCGCGGGCGAGGGCGTGCTGATTGAATTGGTGCAAGCGCCGCCCGAGGTGATTGCGGCGCTGGGCTGATCAGACATCGCCCTGCAGCCACGGCTGGGCAGGCCGTGGCCGCTATGCTGGGGTCTTTTCCTGTGCGCCCGCCAGATTCGGGTGGGCGTCTTCCTGGAGAAGTCCATGCCCATTGCCTGGTCCGATGCGCTCGACACCATTGACTGGCACGAACTCTCGGCACTTTACCGCGCGGCCCCCTTGGGCCACAAGGCGCCGGAAGCCCTGCGCACCACGTTTTCCCACAGCATGTTCCGTTGCCTGGCTTACGACGCCGGCAGGCTCGTAGGCGCCGGCCGCGTGCTGGCCGATGGCGTGGACTGTGCCTACCTCTGTGACGTGGCGGTGCTGCCCAGCCACCAGGGCACCGGCCTGGGCAAGCAGATCGTGCGCCGCCTTGTCGATCTTTCGCGGGGCCACCGCAAGATCATCCTCTACGCCGTTCCGGGCAAGGAGCCGTTCTACGCCCAGTTCGGCTTTCGCCCCATGACCACGGCCATGGCCATCTTCTCAGACCCCGAGCGGGCGGTCGCGCAGGGCTATATCCGCGGGGACTGAGTGCAGGGCTGCAGCAATTGCTGACAGCCGATGGCGTGATTTGGCAGCCATTCGGCCCATGAAGACCGCCGTTTCCGACACGATGCACCTCGGTCGATGGAATGTTTGCAACATGTGTGCAATGGCCGCCATCTTCGCTTATCTCCGGTGTTTGATGGGCTAAGTTCGCCGAAGATAGAGGTGGGTGCGAAATGGCGCTTTTTGTGACCTCTGGATGCACACAAGCGCCTCCTTGTGCCGCAGAATCCGCCCACTCGCAGCGCACAGGCCTTTGCAGGCATGGCGCGATTTGTTACGTCTCCCGTGGCCGCACGCAGGTGCCGGCGGCGGGATCTGTCAGAGAAAAGGGCCCTATGGAATCCGCCACCACCTCGTCCACCGCGCAGCCCGTGCAACTGCACCGCCGCCCCGGCGCCCCCGCCGCACAAGGCCCCTGGACGGTAGAGGCCATCCAGGCGCTGCTCGATAAACCCCTGCTGGACCTGCTGTTCCAGGCCCAGACCGTGCACCGTGCGCACTGGCCTGCTGGCGACATCGAGCTGGCCACGCTGTTGTCGGTCAAGACCGGCGGCTGCCCCGAGAACTGCGGCTATTGCCCGCAGTCCGCCGAGTTCGACACGGGCGTGAAGGCCCAGAAGCTCATGAGCGTGGAAGAGGTGACGGCCGCTGCCCAGGCCGCCAAGGACGCGGGCGCCACCCGCTTTTGCATGGGAGCCGCCTGGCGCGCGCCCAAGGACCGCGACATCGAGAAGGTGAGCGAGCTCATCAGCGCGGTGAAGGGCCTGGGCATGCAGACCTGCGCCACCCTGGGCATGTTGGAGCCGCACCAGGCGCAGGCGCTCAAGGGCGCGGGCCTGGACTACTACAACCACAACCTCGACACCGCGCCGGAGTACTACACCGACGTGGTGAGCACACGCCAGTACCAGGACCGGCTGGACACGCTCGCGAGCGTGCGCGCGGCCGGCATCAGCGTGTGCTGTGGCGGCATCGTGGGCATGGGCGAGGCACCCGTGCACCGCGCGGGCCTGATCGCTCAGTTGGCCAACCTGAACCCGTACCCCGAGTCAGTGCCCATCAACAGCCTGGTGCGCGTGCCGGGCACGCCGCTGGCCGACAGCGAACCCGTCGACCCGTTCGACTTCGTGCGCGTGATCGCCGTGGCGCGCATCACCATGCCCAAGGCCCGCGTACGCCTGTCGGCCGGACGCCAGCAGATGGGCGAGGCCGTGCAGGCGCTGTGCTTCATGGCGGGAGCCAACTCGATTTTCTATGGCGACAAGTTGCTCGTGACGGGCAACCCTGATGTGGAGGCCGACGTGCAGCTGCTCGCCAAGCTGGGCCTGCCGGGCCACCGCACCACGACCACCGAGGCGCACGACCTGCACGACGGCCATGCCGCAGCCTGCTCCTGAAAAGAGAGCTAGTTGCGCGCTTGGGATAAGCGCCAACGGCCGTTCGGGATGAAAATCGCCCGTCAGTCCGATTTTTTCATGGAGCAGGAGCTGACGCCGATCAGGGTGTAAGCAGGGCAGAAACGGAACAGCCCCGTGGCCAGCGGCACCACGCCCAGCCACCCCCACCAGCCCACGGTGCCCGTGGCGGCCAGGGCGATGAGGGCGAGGCCGGCGATGATGCGCAGTACGCGATCGATGGTTCCTACATTGGCTTGCATGGTTTTCTCCTTGGGTGGTTGAATCGCTCAGCCGCGGTGGATGCCGCGGCCCAGTTGCAGGGCCACGGCGCCCGCAGAGCCTCCGTTGGCAGCTTGCTCGTAGCCCTGCTGGCGCAGCCACTGCAGCGCCATGCCCGAGCGGGCGCCGGACTGGCAATACAGGAGCACGGGCGCGGCGCGGTCGGGCAGGGTCTGCTGCAGCTCGTGCGCCAGCCGATCCAGCGGCAGGTTGATGGCGCCGTCCACATGGCCCGCAGCGTACTCGGCGGGCGAGCGCACGTCCACGATGATGGGCGGGGTATTCGTGTGCATGGCGGACGCTCCTTTTCAGCAGCCCGGCTGCACGCCCAGCTTGCGCAGCAGCGATTCCATCAGGCACCAGCGCGTGAGGGCGCTCTGCAGCAGGTTCGCACCCACGAAGGCGGTGAACGCCAGCCACCAGGTGCTCACGAACAGCGGGCTGCCAGGAGCGCCCAGCGCGAGCGACACGAGGATGAAGGCGCCGGCCACCAGGCGCACGATTTGCCAAGAGTTCATGGGAAAGCTCCTTGAGGGTTGGGGGTGGACCGGTCAAGCCGTCGCCGGGGCGGCCAGGGCGGCGAATTCGTCGAATGCGGCCGAGGCGCGCGCGGCGTACATCAGCGAAGGGCCTCCGCCCATGTAGACGGCCATGCCCAGCGCTTCGGCCACTTCCGCGCGCGCAGCGCCCAGGCGGACAAGCGCCTGGGCGTGGTAGCCCACGCAGGGGTCGCAGCGCGCGGCGACCGACAGGGCGATGGCAATGAGTTCCTTCGTCTTCGCGTCCAGGGCGCCTGGCTGGGTGGCGGCCTGGGCCATGGCCGAGAAGCCGCGCAAGGTGTCGGGAATGTCGGCGCGCAGCCGTGCCACCTGGGCGGAGGTCTGCTGGGTGAGTTCGCGGTAGCTCGGTGTCATGGCATGGTCCTTGGGGTTGGGAGGGGGGGCTCAGGCGGCGGGCACGGCGTCGCGCCGGTGGTAGGCCGCGTAGTACAGCGTGGGGATGACCACCAGCGTGAGCAGGGTGGAAACGAAGATGCCGAAGATCAGCGAGATCGCCAGACCGTTGAAGATCGGGTCGTCCAGGATGAAGAAGGCCCCGGCCATGGCCGCCAGCCCCGTGAGCACGATGGGCTGGGCGCGTGCGACGACCGCGTGCACGATGGCCTCGTCCAAGGGCATGCCGCCTCGCTGCTGCAGCCGGATGAAATCCACCAGCAGGATGGAGTTGCGCACGATGATGCCGGCCAGCGCGATCATGCCGATCATGCTCGTGGCCGTGAACTGCGCGCCCAGCAGCGCGTGCCCCGGCATCACGCCGATGAGCGTGAGCGGTATGGGCGCCATGATGATGAGCGGGGCGAGGTAGGAGCCGAACTGCGCCACCACCAGCAGGTAGATCAGCACCAGGCCCACGGCATAGGCGGCGCCCATGTCGCGGAAGGTCTCGTAGGTGACGCGCCACTCGCCGTCCCAGCGCAGCGTGTAGTCGCGCAGGGCATCGTGTGGGGGCGCCACGAACGATTCCTGCAGGGTGCCGCCGCCCGGGGTGGCGATGCGGGCCGTCTCGCCGCGCATCGCGAACATGCCGTAGAGCGGGCTGTCCACGCGGCCCGCCATGTCGCCCTGTACGTAGACCACGGGCAGCAGGTCCTTGTGGTAGGAGGGCTGCTCGCGCACGGTGTCGCTCACCGCCACGAGTTCGCGGATGGGCACGCTGCGCCCGTCAGCGCCACGCACCGTGAGCTGCAGCAGCGCATCCAGACTGCCGTGGCTTTCCTCGGGCAGCTGCAGCAGCACGGGCACAGCGGCCTTGCTCGCGTCATGCAGGTAGGTGGCGGCTTCGCCCGCCAGGCCCGCACGCAGCGTGGCCACGATGGCCTGCTGCGGCACGCCCGCAAGTGCGGCCTTGCGGCGGTCTACCAGCAGCAGCTTGCGCGGCGCGGCGGCGATGGTCGTAGTGTCCACATCCACCACACCCGGGGTGGCGTCGAACACGGCGCGCACAGCTTCGGCCACGGTGCGTCGGCCCTCGGCCTCGGGGCCGTAGATCTCGGCCACGATGGGGGCGAGCACGGGCGGGCCCGGCGGCACTTCCACCACCTTGACGTTGGCGCCCCAGCGCCGGCCGATCGCCTGCAGGGCCGGGCGCTCGCGCATCGCGATGGCGTGGCTCTGGGCCTTGCGCAGGTGCTTGTCCACGAGGTTGACCTGGATATCGCCCAACTCGCTACTGGCACGCAGCGCGTATTGGCGCACCAGACCGTTGAAGTTGATCGGCGCGGCCGTGCCCGCGTAGACCTGGTAGTCGCGCACCTCGGGCACGCTGGCCAGGTGGATGCCCAGCTCGCGCAGCACGGCGGCGGTGGCTTCGAGGGGCGTGCCGGCGGGCATGTCCACCACCACCTGGAATTCCGACTTGTTGTCGAACGGCAGCATCTTGAGCTGCACCCAGCCCAGCGCGGGCAGAGCGGCCGACAACGCGATGAGCGCCGCCACGGCCAGGCCGAGCAGGCGGCGGTTGCGCTGGCCCAGCCGTGCGTCGAGCAGCGGTGCGAACGCGCGGCCGAACCAGGGCGCCAGGCGAGCGGCCAAGCCGCCATGGCCGCTCTGGCTGCCCGCGGCGTGTGGCTTCATCCAGCGGTGTGCCAGCCAGGGCGTCACCACGAAGGCGATGGCCAGCGACAGCAGCATGCCCATGCTCGCATTGATGGGGATGGGCGCCATGTAGGGCCCCATGAGGCCCGAGACAAAGGCCATGGGCAGCAATGCGGCGATCACCGTGAGCGTGGCGAGGATGGTGGGACCACCCACCTCGTCCACCGCGCGGGGAATGCTCTGCAGCAGGCTGAGTCCGGGTTCGAGCTGCTGGTGGCGGTGGATGTTCTCGACCACCACGATCGCATCGTCCACGAGGATGCCGATGGAGAAGATCAGAGCGAACAGCGACACGCGATTGAGCGTGAACCCCCAGGCCCAGGAGGCAAACAGCGTGACCGTGAGCGTGAGCACCACGGCCGCGCCCACGATGGCCGCCTCGCGCCGCCCCAGCGCGAGGAACACCAGTGCCACCACGGAAGCGGTGGCGAACAGCAGCTTCTGGATGAGCTTCTGGGCCTTGTCGTTGGCTGTCGCGCCGTAGTTGCGTGTTTCGACAACCTGAACGGCATCAGGAATCACCGTGTTGCGCAGTTCCTCCATGCGCGCCGAGAGCGCGTTGGCCACATCAATGGCGTTCTCGCCGGGCTTTTTGGTGATTTGCAGCGTGACGGCGGGAAATTCCTGCCCGCCTTGGCCATGCCACACGGTGCGCACTGGCGCCGGCGGGCCATCGTGCAGTTCGGCCACGTCCTTGAGAAAGACGGGTCTGCCGCCTTGCACGCCTACCACCAGGTCGGCCAGTTCGTCGGCCGAGCCGATGAAGGGGCCCGCGTCGAGGGCCACCGTGCGCTCGCCTGCGAGCAGATCACCCACGGGCAAGCCCTGGTTGGCCGACTGCAGAGCACGGCGCAAGTCTTGCACCGTGGTGCCCGTGCCCGCCAGGCGCGCGGGGTCCAGGCGCACGAGCACGGCGCGCCCTGGGCCGCCGATGGTGCGGACTTCCCGCGTGCCGGGCACGCGCTGCAGTTGCGCCTCCACGCTGCGCGCCACGCGCTCCAGGTCGAAGGCGCCCGTGCCGACCTGCGTGCCATGGAGGGTGAAGGCCACGATGGGCACGTCATCGATGCCCTGCGGCTGGATCAGCGGCGGCTGCACGCCCAGGCCTTCGGGGACCCAGTCGGAATGGCTGCGGATCTGGTCGTGCAGGCGCACGAGCGCCTCGGTGCGCGGCACCCCCACCTTGAATTGCACCGTGACCACGGCCAGTCCCGGGCGCGAGACGGACATGACATGGTCGGTGCCCTCCATACCCGCCAGCATCTGCTCGGCGGGCGTCGCCACCATCTGTTCCACGTCGGCCACCGAGGCGCCGGGGAACGGAATCAGCACGTTTGCCATGGTCACGTTGATTTGCGGCTCTTCTTCGCGCGGTGTGACGAGCACGGCGAACACGCCCAGCAGCAGGGCCACCAAGGCCAGCAGCGGTGTGATCTGCGCCTGCAGGAAGAGCGCGGCGATGCGGCCGGAGACGCCCAGCGGGGGGGATTGTGGCGCCATGTCAGCGCTCCCGGGCCGCGGCCTGTGGGTTGGTGGCCACGCGCTCGCCGCTGCGCAGGCCGCTCAGCACCTCGACGGAGCCCGCACCGCCCGCTCCATCCGGCAGAGCGCGGCCCAGCCGGACTTGGCGCAGGCGCGGCCGGCCCTGGTCGTCCACCACATAGACGCCTGTCATCTCGGCGCGGCGCACCACGGCGCCTGCAGGCACCACGGGCAGCGCCGAGGCCGTATCCGACCCTGACAGCCACAGGCGCGCGAACATGCCTGGCGCCACGCCATCCAGCCCGGCAGGCAGGTCGGCACGCAACTGCACGGTGTGGGTGGCGTTGTCCACCATGGGCAGGCGCTGCACGTTGCGCGCATCGAGCGCGATGCGGTCCCGGCCCGTGCCGGGCAGTTCGATGGCCGCCTGGGCCGCCGTGGACAGGCCTTGGGCCAGCGTCTGCGGCGCCGTGGCGGTGATGCGCAGCGCGCGTGGGTCGTACAGGCGCACCAGCGGCCGGCCGGGTGCGGCCATGTCGCCCAGCGACACGGGCACCTCGCTCACCACGCCTGCATAGGGTGCGCGCACCACGTAGTAGCTCGATTGCGCATAGGCCGCCTGGGCCTGGGCCTGCTGCGCGCGCACCTGCGCCTGGGCGGCATCGAGCTGGGCCTGGCTGCGGTCCAGCGCGGCCTGGCTGATGAACTGCTGCTGGTGCAGTTGTTGCTGGCGTGCCAGGTCTTTGGCGGCGATGCGGGCACTGGTCTGTGCAGCCTCCACCTGGGCGGCGCTGGCCGCGGCGGCCTGCTGGGCGGCGCGTGCGTCCAGCCGCGCCAGCTCCTGGCCGGCCTGCACTCGGTCGCCTACGCGCACGGCGAGCGACACCACGGCACCTGCCACCTGCGACGACACGGTGGTGTCGCGCACCGCCTCCACCACCGCATCGGCGCTGGCCCAGGCAGCACGGCCCGGGCTACCTACGCTCACGGTGGCCAATTCGGCGGCGCCTGCGGGCGCAGCCATGCCAGCCCAGAGGAGGGCGGCCAGCATGGCCCCGGGCCATGGGGTGCCGAAATGGGAGCGGGTGGAGTCAAGCATTGTTTGATTATTTAACCAATTGGCTAAATAGTCAAATAAGCACTACAATCCACCCATGGCCCACGAGGCCACCCACCAAGGATTCCGTATGAAAGACTTGCCCCCCGAAGCCCTAGAGCAGGTCGCCGCCTACTTCCAGGCCCTGGCCGAGCCCACGCGCCTGCGCATCCTCAACCTGCTGCGCAGCGGCGAACGCAACGTGGGTGAACTGGCTCAGCTGTGCGGCTACACGGCCGCGAACGTGTCCAAGCACCTGTCGGTACTGACCAAACACGGCCTCGTCGCGCGTGAGAGCCGGGGCACGAGCGTGTACTACCGCATCGGCGACGAGTCGGTGTACGCGCTGTGCGATCTGGTGTGCGGCAGCCTGGCGCGGCAGTTCGAGCGCCAGGCGCAGAACCAGGCCCTGTTTGCCCAACCCGGGCCGGCCGCCTGAGCGCGGGGCGGCCGCAACAGGCCGCGGGCTCAGCCCATGCCTTCGGGCTTGATTTGCGCGCGCGCGATGACGGGTTTCCAGCGTGCCTGTTCTGCCTTGATGAAGGCGTCGAACTCGGCGGCGGTGTTGCCCACGGCCAGCGCCGTTTCCTGGGACAGCTTTTCCTTCACGAGGGCGCTGCGCGCGGCCTTGATGGCTTCGGCCTCCAGCTTGGCGAGGTGCGGCTTGGGCCACTTGCTGGGCGCCATCAGGCCGTACCACTGCGTCATCTCGAAGCCCTTGAAGCCCTGTTCGGCCACCGTGGGCACGTCAGGCAGTTGGGGCAGGCGCTGGGCGGTGCCCGTGGCGATGCAGCGCAGCTTGCCCGCCTTGATGAAGGCCAGAAGGGCGGGCGCGCCCACCGACGCGGCTTGCAGACGCCCGGCCATCAGGTCGGTGAGCATGGGGCCCGTGCCACGGTAGGGCACATGCAGCATGAAGGTGTTGGTGGCCATCTTGAGGTACTCGAACGCCAGGTGGCCTGCGCTGCCGTTGCCGGCCGAGCCGTAGTTCAACTGGCCTGGCTTGGACTTGGCGAAGGCGATGAACTCGGTGAGGTTCTTGATGGGCAGGTCGGGGTGCACCACGTAGAGGCTGGGCACCTTGGACAGCAGCGTGATCGGCGCGAAGTCGCGGTTCGCGTCGTAAGGCAGCTTGGGGAAGATGTAGGGGTTGACGGCCAGCGTTCCGATGTGGCCCAGGATCAGCGTGTGCTCGTCGGTGCTGTTGGCCACCTCTTGCATGGCGATGTTGCCGGCCGCACCGGGCTTGTTGTCCACGAAAACGTTCTGGCCGATGGTCTTGGCCATCTCGCCCGCGGCGGCGCGCGCCACGATCTCGGAGCTGCCCCCGGGAGCAAACGGCACCACGAGGCGCAGCGGCTTGCTGGGCCAGGTGGACTGGGCACGCACCAGGGGTGCGAAGGTGGAGGCAGCGGTAGCGGCGCCGGCCAGCAGCAACTGGCGGCGGCCCGGGTTCGGGGTGGTCATGGAGTGTCTCCTGCGTATAGGAATGCGAACGCCGCGATGGTGCACCGGCCAACCTATCAATTCCCTTTCAAGCTGGGCAAGAGGGGCGCTCCATAATCGCCGCCATGCGTATTCTGCTGGCCGAAGACGAGCATGCCCTGGGCGAGTGGCTCAGCAAGGCCCTGGAGCAAGGCGGCTGGCGCGTCGACTGGCGCGACGACGGGCGCTTGGTGGAGCAGGCGCTGGCCGAACACGACTACGACGCCGTGGTGCTCGATCTGGGCCTGCCCGGCCGCGATGGCGCCAGCATCCTGCAGCGCATGCGGGCGCGCGACCTGCGTGTGCCGGTGCTGATCCTGACGGCGCGCGATTCGCTGGGCGACAAGGTCGCGAGCCTCAACGCCGGGGCCGACGACTTCCTGGTCAAGCCCTTTGCGTTGGCCGAGCTGGAGGCCCGCCTCACGGCCCTGGTGCGCCGCGCGCGGGGCAGCGAGCACCCGCGCCTGGCCTGCGGGCCGCTGCTGTTCGACACCGTCACGCGGCAATTCACGCTGCACGCCGAGCCGCTCGCGCTGTCGCCGCGCGAGCACACGCTGCTCAAGGCGCTGATCCAGCGCAGCGGCGAGCCGCTATCGCGCCAGCATGTGCTCGACCGCGTCTTCGGAGACGACGAGGACGTGCAGCCCAGCGTGGTCGACGTGCTGCTGCACCGCCTGCGCAAGCGCCTGGAGCACAGTGGCGTGCGCATCCAAACCTACAGAGGCCTGGGCTATGCGCTCGAACTGGCTGCTGCGGACGAGCACTAGGCTGCGCCTGCTGGCCTTCCTGCTGCCCGTGCTCGCTCTGGAGACCGGGGCCGGATTGTGGCTTACGCGCGTGGACGCCGTGGCGTCGGCCAACGCTGCGTACGACCGCTCGCTGCTGGGCGCCATCAAGTCGCTGGACCTCAACGTGTCCACGGCCTCGGGCGGGCTGTCGGTGGAGCTGCCGTACCGGCTGTTCGAATTCTTCCAGCTCACGGCGACGGGCAACGTGTACTTCCGCGTGGCCACGGCCGACGGGCTCGTGGAGATCGGCCATGCGGACCTGCCCGCGCCGCCCCGGCCGCTGCAGGAGAACCAGCCGCTGTTCTACGACGCGGAGTACTTTGGCGAGTCGGTTCGCGTGGGGGCCTTCATGCGCGCGCTGGAGGCCGCGCCGGGCGAGACGCAGAACCAGCAGCTCGTGATCCAGGTGGCCGAAAGCACCACCTCGCGCGAGCAGTTCACGGCGGGCTTCGTGCGGCGCGCTGCCGTGCGCGATGTGCTGCTGCTGCTGGTGCTCGGTGTGTCGGTGTTCCTGGGCCTGGCTGCGGCGCTCTCGCCCATCACACGGCTGGCGGGATTGATCCGCGCGCGCGCCAGCGATGACCTGCGGCCGTTACCGGACCATGATCTTCCCAGCGACATCCGCCCCCTCGTCGATGCCGTCAACCAGCAGATGCAGCGTACCGAGCGGCTCGTGCGCGAGCGCGAGGGCTTCATCGACGATGCATCGCACCAATTGCGCACGCCCCTGGCCACGCTGCGCGCGCAGCTCGACTACGCGCTGCGCGAAACCGACCCGCAGCGCCGTGGCGAGGCGCTGCGGGCGCTGTCCCAAGGCCTGGCGCAGGCCACGCGCGCCACGAACCAGCTGCTGGCGCTCGCGCGCAGCGATGCCGCGCTCGTGCAGCCGCAAGAGATCGATCTGGGTGCCCTGGCGCGGGAGGTCGCGCTGGCCTTGCTGCCCGCCGCGCGCGAGCGCGGCATCGACCTGGGAGTGGAGCAGGCCGACGCGCCCATCCTCGCCCACGGCGATGCGGAGCTCCTGCGCCAGGCCCTGCTGAACCTTGCGCACAACGCCATCGAGCACGGGCATGCCCAGGGCACCATCACCCTGCACGTGGCGGCGGACCGCCTGGGCTTCAGCCTGCAGGTAATGGACGATGGCCCGGGCTTGCCGCCTGAACTTGAAGGCCGGGTGGGCCAGCGCTTCGCCAAGGGGCGGGGCAGCCGCGGGTCGGGCCTGGGCTTGGCCATCGCGCGCTCTGTGGTGGAGCGGCATGGAGGAACCTTGCGTGTGGAGCCTGCGGCCGGGACGGCCACGGGCACCTGCGCCACGCTGTGGTGGCCCAGGGCATGAGGAGGCAATGGGCCACTCTGGCGCTGTGGGGCGCCCTGGCAACGGCGCAGGCGGGGGTGCTCGACGGCGCTCGCTGCGTCGCACCGGCCAAGCCCGGTGGCGGCTTCGACCTGACGTGCCAGTTGCTGGCCTCGGCGCTGGAGGCTTCGGGACAGACAGCGCATCGCCTGCCCGTGGTGTACCAGCCCGGTGGCATCGGCGCGCTCGCGTTCCGGCGGTCCGTGACGCAGCAGCCGGCCGACAGCCATACGCTCGTGGCGTTTTCCTCGGGATCCCTGCTCAACCTGGCCCAGGGGCGCTTTGGTCCCCATACCGAGCGCGACGTGCGCTGGCTGGCCGCTATCGGCATGGACTATGGCGTGATCGCCGTGCACCGCGATGCGCCGTACCGCTCGCTGCCGGAACTGCTCGACGCCCTGCGCCGCCGTCCCGCCCAGGTGGTTTTCGGCGCGGGCGGCTCGATCGGCAGCCAGGACTGGATGAAAGCGGCCTTGCTCGCGCGCGCGGCTGGCGTGAGCCACAAAACCGTGCGCTTCGTGGCATTCGAGGGGGGAGGGGAGGCGCTGGCCGCGCTCGCCGGCCACCACGTGCAAGTGCTGGCGGGCGACGCGGCCGAGGTGGCACGCCACCTGGAGCAGGGCGCTCCGATTCGGGTGCTGGCGGTGCTGGCGGCTGAGCGCTTGCGCGGCACATTGGCCGGGGTGCCCACGGCCGCCGAGCAGGGCTTCGACATCCGCTGGCCCATCCTGCGGGGCGTGTACCTGGGGCCTGGCGTGGCAGCGTCGGAGGTGCAGGAGTGGCGCGAGGTGCTCGCGCGAGCGAGCCGCCATCCCTCTTGGGTACCGGCGTTGTGGCGCGCTGGCCTGCAGCCGGCCTGGATATCAGGCCCGGAGCTGGATGCGCAGGTTGCTCGGCAGATCGCTGATTACCGCCAATTGGCCATCGGGTTTGGCTTATTGCGCTGAATCAGAAGCGCTCTCAATTTCTCACGCTCAAAGCAGTAGATTGAATTGCTGCTTCCCGTTAGTATGGGCAAAAAATACAAGGCGCTTGCTATTGCCTGGAATGCCAGGTTATCCACGCCGAGGGAATTTCCATGCACGATGGCCATACGGCATCAGTTTTGGAGATTTAGGGAAATCAGGAACGTATTTCACAGAAATTCGTGAGATGCAATACAGCGATGACGGTGCTTCTTTTCTGGCGACGCAAATACCCGGGCCCGAGCAGCGCCGGCTCGCGTTTGCCGTCGTGGGCATCTCGCTGCTCTTTTTCGTGGCGGCTGCACCATTCGCCAAGATGCCATTGCCGCGGATCTGGGCCTTTGTGCCCATCTACCAGTCGGCTCTGGTGGTGTGCGACCTGATTACGGCCTCTTTGCTGATCGGGCAATTCCGGATTCTGCAATCCCGTGCCCTGGTAGCGCTGGCCGCGGGGTATTTGTTCACGGCCTTGCTGGCTGCTGCGCACACCTTGAGTTTTCCTGGGTTGTTTGCACCCACAGGGTTGCTCGGCGCCGGCCCGCAGACTACAGCGTGGCTTTACATGTTCTGGCACAGCGGCTTTCCGCTGTTCGTCCTGGCCTATGCATTCCTCAAGGATGCGCCGGCCTCCGCAGCGGCCAAGCGGAGGACTTCCCAAGGCGGCGCTGTGGTGGCTGGTGCCATCGCTGGGGTGTTTGCTCTGGCCGCATTGGCTGTGTGGCTGGCCACGGCCGACAAGGAACTGTTGCCCCCGATCATGGCCGGCAGCCATTACACCCCCGTCATGAAATTCGTGGTCACGGGGGTGTGGGTCTGCAGTTTGCTGGCGCTGGCGGCGCTGTGGCGTCGCAGGCCGCACTCGGTCCTGGATCTGTGGCTCATGGTGGTGCTCTGCGCCTGGCTGCTCGATGTTGGCATTGGAGCGGTCTTGAACGCGGGCCGTTTCGATTTGGGGTTTTATGCGGGGCGCGCCTACGGCCTGCTGGCTGCAAGTTTCGTACTCGTGGTTCTGCTGCTGGAGAATGGCCGCCTTTATGCACGGCTTGTTGAATCGCACAGGCGTGAGCGCGCCAAATCCAAGGAGCTGCGCAAGCTTGGCGATGAGCTCGAGAGCAAGAACCGCCAGCTGCAGGAGGCCAGTGCCCGCAAGTCCGAGTTTCTGGCGAGCATGTCGCATGAGTTGCGCACCCCGCTCAATGCCATCATCGGTTTTTCGGACGTGCTGAAGGATGGACTGGCTGGCGAGTTGAGCCGCCAGCAGCGCGAATATGTCTCCGATATCTATGCCAGCGGCCGCCATCTGCTGTCGCTCATCAACGATATTCTCGATCTGTCCAAGGTCGAGGCTGGAAAAATGTCGCTCGACCTCGAAACGGTCGATGTGCACGCGCTTCTCGAAAGCTGCCTGTCGGTGATTCGCGAGAGGGCCACGGGCCACCGCATCGAACTCGCCATCCGGATGGAAGGACGCTGGGATTTGGTGCAGGTCGACGCGCGCAAAACCAGGCAGATTGCCTACAACCTGCTCTCGAATGCCGTCAAGTTCACACCCGACGGCGGGCGGATCGTGCTGGGCGCGCGCCGCGTGGCGCGCCAGGCGGTTGAGCAATGGCAGGTGCCTGAAGTGACGCAGTTGCACTTCCCGCTGCCCCCCGGAGACTTTGCTGAGTTCCTTGAAATTGCGGTCGAGGACACAGCCATGGGCATCGCCCCCCAGGATGCGGGGCGTTTGTTCCAGCCGTTCAGCCAAGTCGACAGCTCTCTGTCCCGGCGTTACGAAGGGACGGGGTTGGGCCTGGCCATGGTGCTCAAGATCGCCCAGCTCCACGGGGGCACCGCAGGGTTGGCCAGCGAGCCGGGGCAAGGCAGCCGCTTCATGGTCTGGCTGCCTTGGCGCGCCGCCCAGGCGGCGCGCGCGGAGGATCTCCGCACACCCTCGGAACAAGAAGACAACCTGCCTCTGGCCGTGGTGGTGGAGGACGATGAGCGGGCTGCGGAGCTGCTGCGGCTGACGCTTTCCAACGAGGGCTACCGGGTCCATATGGCGCCCACTGCCGAATCGGCCTTGCAGATGCAGGGGCGCATGCAGCCGCAACTGATCGTGCTCGACGTGCTGTTGCCCGGCATGGACGGCTGGGAACTGCTGTCGCAGCTCAAACATGCGGGGGGCGCCTGGGCCGGTGTGCCCGTGGTGGTGGTCTCCATCGTGGCGGATGAGCGCAAGGGATTGGCCCTGGGTGCCGACCATGTGCTCCAGAAACCCGTGGACCGGGACGATCTGGTAGCCGCGCTCCACCACATCCGTGGACGCAAGTCCGCAGCCAGCGAAGGGGAACCCCTGCGATGACGCATACCGTGCTGGTCATTGAGGATAACCCCGCCAACATGAAGCTGTCGGCGATGCTGCTGGAGCGCGCAGGCTATGCGACCCTGCGTGCCTGGAATGCACGGGACGGCCTGGCCCTTGCGCGCGAGCACATGCCCCGGCTTGTGCTCATGGACGTCCAGCTGCCCGGCATGGACGGGCTCGAGGCCACCCGCCTATTGAAGACAGACCCCGCAACACGGGACATCCAGATCGTGGCGCTCACGGCCCTCGTGATGCAGGAGGAGCAGGAGCGAATCCGCGCGGCAGGTTGCGATGGCTACATCGCCAAGCCCATCGACTGCAAACAGTTCCTGGCCGAAGTGTCGCGCTGGGTGCCCCTGGGGGAAAGCACATCGGAGTGATGCATGCCACAGTCACAGTACAACAAGCACATCCTGGTCGTTGACGACGATCCGCGCAACCGCAAGCTGCTGGAGGCCTTCTTGCAAGCCGACGGGTATACGGTCCGGGCATGCGATTCGGGGGCCTCTGCGCTGAGTGCTGTATCCGAGCACCGGCCCGATGTGATCCTGCTCGACGCCATGATGCCGGGCATGGACGGTTTCGAGACGGTACGGCGCCTGCGCGCGCAGCCCGAGACGCGAGCGATCCCTGTGCTCATGGTCACCGCGCTTGACGACGCTGCTTCGCGCCAGCGGCTGGCCAGCGCAGGCATCAGTGACATCCTGACCAAGCCGATTGACCGCTGGCAGCTGAAAGCCAAGCTGCAGCAGCTCATGGGAGCTGGCGCGGCGTGGGAGGGCGATGGCCATGCATGACCCTCTCGGCATGGAGTCCGCACTGACCTCGCAGCAGGCCTTGGCGCGGCTGCTCAAGCTCTATGCCATGCTCAGCCGCATCAGCCGCACCATCGCGCGCTCGGAGGATCCGCAGGAGCTTTACCTGGCGGCATGCCGCATCGCCGTGGAGGAGGGGGGATTCCTCGGCGCCTGGATCGGGGTGTCCGAATCCGAGGGCGAATTCATCGTGACCCTGGCACAGGCTGGCGTACCCATTCCGTTCGAACGCATGCGGGATTTCGTCGGTGAAGTGGTCCGCAGTGGGAAGGCGCTGGTGCTGGATGACGTTGTGGGCGATGTGCGACTGAAGTCCTGGCATGGAACGCTGCAGGCATCGGCCGCAGGGGCGCTGGCTGCGTTTCCGCTGGTGCAGGAAGGACACACGATCGGTGTGTTCGCGATCGCGGCGGAACGAACCCATGGCCTTGACACCGACCGCATTGCCCTGCTGACCGAAGTGGCGGGGGACCTTTCGTTCGCGCTGGAAGGCATGCGCCGCGAAGAGCGGCGCGCTGCTGCCGAGAGCAAGGTGCACTACCTTGCCTACTATGACCCGCAGACGGGCCTGCTCGGCCGGGAGCTGTGGACGCAGCGGTTGGCTGCTGCCTGCGATGCGGGCCGCCCGCTCGCCGTGCTGGCGGTCAACCTGCGCAGCTACCACGGCGCCTTGCAGATGCTCGGCCAGGCCATGGGGGCGGAGGTGGCCCAGACCGTGGCATCGCGGTTGGAACACCTGCTACCCACAGCGGCGATCGGGCGCATCAGCGAATCGGAGTTCGTGGTCCTCATCGAGCCGCTTGCCGGGCTCCACCTGGCCGAGGAGGCCGCATGGTCGGTGGCGTCGGCGCTGTCCGACGTCATTGCCGCGGACGGCCGCGAGAGTTTTCTGGACCCCTTCGTGGGCATTTCCGTGCACCCCCAACATGGCGGCAGCGCCCAGGCCATCCTGAAAGCCGCGTTGATCGCTGCGGCCAGCCGCCCGCAGGATGCACGTGACCAGTGCCGCTTCTATGCCCCGGAGCTGGACCAGCAGACCCGGCACAGGGCGGATATGGAAGGTGCGCTACGCCGGGCGCTCGAGCGTGGTGAGTTTCTGCTGCACTACCAGCCCCAGGTCGAACTCGAATCGGGCCGCATGGTCGGGGTGGAGGCGCTTTTGCGCTGGCAGCGCCCCGGAAGAGGCCTGGTGCCGCCATACGAGTTCATACCGCTGCTCGAGGAAACGGGGATGATCGTGCCCGTCGGAGCCTGGGTTCTTGAAGAGGCATGCCGCACGGCCCGGCGCTGGCAGGACGAGGGGTTCGCCCCGCTGCGCATGGCGGTGAATCTCTCGGCGCGCCAATTCCAGGGAGAAGACATTGGCGCGCTGGTCCAGCAAACCCTGCGCAAAACCGGCCTGCAAGCGCGCTGGCTCGAGCTCGAAATTACCGAAAGCGTGGTGCTGCTCAACGCAGATACCGTGATCCGCACGCTCGACCAGTTGCATGCGCTGGGCGTGGGACATTCCCTCGACGACTTCGGAACCGGCTATTCCTCGCTGAGCTACCTGCAGCGCCTGCCGGTAGCGCGCATCAAGATCGACCGCAGCTTCATCACCCACCTCACCTCGGCACCGCAGGATGCGGCCATCGTGCGGGCGGTGGTTGGCATGGCCCACAGCCTGGGCATGCGCGTGATTGCGGAGGGCGTGGAAACCGATGCCCAGCTGGGCTACCTGCGCGGCCTGCACTGCGAGGAGATGCAGGGCTACCTCTTCAGCCGCCCGCTGCCACCGGAAGCGCTGGAGGCGCTGATGCGGGAAGGCCGCAGGCTCCACACAGGCGCCAGCGGGGAGGAGGGGCGGCGCGTGCTGCTCGTGGTGGACGACGATCCGGGCATTCTTTCCGCCCTGGACCGGCTCCTGCATGGCACGGAGATCCAGGTACTGACCACGGGCCGCATCGACGAGGCATTCGATTTGCTGGCGACCCATCCGGTCGGCGTCATCCTTTGCGACCAGCGCATGCCGTCGATGACGGGAACGGAGTTTCTACGGCGTGCACGGGTACTGCATCCCCATACGGTGCGCATCGTGCTGTCGAGCTTCATTGAGCTGAACTCAGTGATCGATGCGGTCAACCGCGATGCGATCTACCGCTTCCTGACCAAACCCTGGGACGATCAAACGCTGCTCGACAGCCTGCGGGATGCGTTCCGGCAGTACGAAATGAACCAGGAGAACCGCAAGCTGCCCCAGCGCACTTCCATCGTGCACAGTCCCCCGCTGCCTGCCGGATGAAAGGGACGGGGTGCCGCGTGCTCACCCTGCCACGCGGGCCCGCTGCACGATCTTGCGCGCGGCGGGCTGGCTCGATGCCTGGACGAGCGTGCCAAAGTGGCTGCCCCAGACACCCGCCTGGCGCGAGTCCATAAATACATCGACCACCTCCGGCGGACTGTGGCGCAGCAACTCGGCGCCCTGCAGCACGCGGGCCACGGCCTCGGTCATCGGGCGGGCGAGAAATTCTTCGGCCAGCGCTTCGCGGACCAGTTGCTCAGTGCGGCGCACCATCGCGTCGAAGCGCGCGTCCTGGCCCGCCAGGGGGCGCAGCTCGTCGAACAGGGCTTCGACGGTGCGCGGGTCCTTGAGCATGGCGCGGCGCACATCCATGCACATCATGTTGGCCGTTCCCTCCCACACGCTGTTGAGCGGCGCCTCGCGATACAGGCGTGCCATGGGGTTTTCCTCGATGAAGCCGTTGCCGCCATGGCATTGCAGCGCCTCGTTGGCAATGGCCGGGGCACGCGAGCAGTTGAAGAATTTGGCGGCCGGCGTGGCCACGCGGGCCAGCAGCCGCTCGTGCTCGTTGCCCTGCATGAGGTCGGTGGCCCGGGCCACGCGCAGGGCCATCAGCGTGGTGGCCTCGACCTCCACGGCCATGTCGGCCAGCACGTTGACCATCATCGGCCGCTCGGCGATGGAAGAACCGAAGGCGCCGCGCGTGCCCGTGTGCTGTAGAGCGAGCGTGAGCGCCTGCCGCATGAGCCCGGCCGAGCCCACGGCGAAGTCGAGCCGCGTGAGGTGCGCGTGCGAGAGGATCTCCCGGATGCCGTGGCCCTCCTGGCCCACGCGGATGGCGAGCGTGCCCGCGTATTCGACCTCGCTGGAGGCGTTGGAACGGTTGCCCGCCTTGTCCTTGAGCCGCTGCACGAAGAAGCGGTTGTAGCTGCCATCGGGCAGCGTACGCGGCAGGAAGAAGCAGGTAACAGCACCATCCACCTTGGCCAGCGTGAAAAAGCCATCGGACTGCGGCACCGAGCAAAACCACTTGTGGCCCGTCAGCTCGTACCAGTGTGCCGTAGCGCCGTGGTAGTCGCCCGCGTGCGAAAAGCGCGCCGTGGTCTGCGTCTCGCGCAGGTCTGATCCGCCTTGCTTTTCGGTCATGGCGTAGCCGATGACGACGGAGGACTTGTCGCTCACTTCCCTGCGGCTGAATTCATAGGTGGTACCCAGGGATTTCTCGGCCCAGATCTTCAAGGCCGGCTCTGCCGAAAACCCCGCGTACGCGGCATAGGCCATACCCGTGGGGCAGGCCGTGCCTTGCTCCACCTGGTTCCACAGGTACGACAGCACGGCGCGCGCCAGGTGTCCGCAGGGCTGCTGCGTGCGCCAGGCGAGATTGGGCACCTCGTGCTGCCAGGCCAGGGCCATGAGCTGGTGCCAGCTCGGATGGAACTCCACCCAGTCGATACGGTGGCCGAAGCGGTCGTGCGTCTTGAGCTCGGGGGTGTGGCGGTTGGCCAGGCGTGCCAGCTCCTGCACGGCTTCGTCGCCCACCACGGCGCCCAGGGCAGTGCAGTGCTCCGCCGCCCAGGGCGCATCGCGGTCGATGGCGGCGCGCAGCACGGCGTCGGCGCTGAAGGCGTTGAAGCCCGCCGCGGGGTGGGCCTGGTTCAGCACATCATGGGTGCTGTAGCGCGCATCCGCGGGGGCCAGCACACCGGGTGGCAGGGGCTTGTTCATGGCTTGTCTCCTTTGTTCATGGGGGATAAGGACTGCACGGCCACGCTGGCGCAGGCCAGCATTGCGATCTGGTCAGCAATCGCGTCCTGGGCTTGCTGCGGAGTCAGTGGGGACAGCGGAGACAGCGGGCCGATGAGGCCCTCCATGAATCCGCCCACGATGACCGAGGCGGCGATCTCGGGCCGCACGTCGGAGCGCATGTCCGCCTGGCCCTGGCCTTCGGCAATGATGGAGCGCACCACCTCGCTGATCGCAGCACGGTAGGTAAGCCGTACTTCGTCGATCTCCTTGTCGCAAGGCTCGGCGATCAGTGCGTAGGCCAGGCGCGGGTTGCGCATGGCGCGCCGCACGAAGGTCGCTACGGCGGAATGCAGCCGCTCCAAAGCGCCGCCGCCGGAAGCCGCAATGCCGCCCATCACGTCGACCTCGCGCTGCGATACCTTGGAGAGCACTTCGGCGAACAGCTCGGCCTTGGAGGGAAAGTAGCGGTATACGGTGCCCGTCGCGATGCCCGCGGCGGCG
This sequence comes from Acidovorax sp., assembly GCA_030150585.1. Lineage (GTDB taxonomy): Bacteria > Pseudomonadota > Gammaproteobacteria > Burkholderiales > Burkholderiaceae_C > JASLFM01. The sequence goes on along the minus strand of JASLFM010000439.1, from coordinate 6,982 downwards.
GCTACATTGGCAATCTGTGCTTCCTGCCATCCGCCTTCGCTCACCAGGGCCCGGGCGGCGTCGAGAATGCGTGCGCGGTTGTCTTGAAGGCGCGCCTGGACAGCCTTGGTTTGACGGTAGACCACAAGAAGTGAATTGGGGTTCAGTGATTTATGAATCCTAGTTCACTTCTTCGCCGGGCGCAAATTGCCCCCCAGGTGATGCCGGATTACAGGCCGGAAAACAAGCCGTCCTCGTCGAGCAGTTCGTAGGCGATTTCGGGACGCTGCTCCATGCTTTTCTTGATGGCTGCGGGGATGGCTTGCCGCGTCTTGCGGCACAGGCCGCGTTGCTCGTGCACCAGGATCGTGATGCCTCGCAGGGTGCGTACTTCGTGGGGGCTGACGGAGATGCTCAGGCGGATCCCCAACTGTTGCTCCATGCGGTCTTGCAGCCGCCGCAGGTCGGCCAGGCTGTCCAGGGTTTCGAGGCGCTGCACGAGCCGCCTTTCCTCGTCGCGGGTGAGGCGGAGGATGCGCCAGTCACCATCCGGCGTTTGCAATAACGCATCCCGGTCGCACACGCAGGCGCCCGGTGGGCATTCGGTGCGGATGGGGAAGGGCGGGGTGGTCATAGGCAGAAGGTGGTCGGCGCATTGTAGAGAGGCGGATTTCTCGCCGAAGAGCCTGCCAAGGCGGTGACGGTGCCAGCGTCGCCACGGTCCTGGCACGTTCGGCGGCATTGACGCTTTGCGCGCAGACTTACGCCCAGTTGCAAGCGCCGGCGATCGCTCCGCAACTGCCGCACAGCTGAGCGAAGAAACCATAGATCCACCCACCATTGCAGCAATACCTCCCTGACATCAAGGATGTACAGATGCCAACGCTTGGCGCCGAATGGGAAAGACCCTCAGCGACTAGGAGACGGCATGTCGGCTCGTACTGCAGTTTTGTGCCTTGCGGTGTTGGCCCTCGCGGCAGATGACGCGCTGGCGGCGGTCAGCGTCTCCAGCACCTTCATGCCATCGGCACCTACAAGTACCTCGGCACTCACGGCCAATGGCGTGGCGTCGACCTGTGCACCGCCGAAGGCGTATCCGGGCGCCTCGCCTATGGCGAATGGGCGGGTTCAACAGCATGCCTTCTACAACGCCGGCCCCGCACGCTGCGTGACGGTGAGTTTCAGTGACCCTTCGTGCGGGACCAACGTTCTTTTTTCCGCTTACGCTGGTGCTCTCAACAACGCGGATCTCCAGATGGGCTACTTGGGTGATGCAGGAAGCAGCAGCGCCGCAGGGGCATTCGCCTTCACGGCGCCGGCTGACAGTCCCGTGGTACTGGTGGCTACGGAAATTGGAGGCAATGGCAGTGCGGGAAACTGCAGCTACACGCTGGGCTCCACCGAACTGGGTGGCGCAGGGCTTGACGCCATGCCCATCCCAGCGCTGACCTCGTGGACACTGGCCGTGTTGTCTGGCCTGCTTGGCTGGGTGATGTGGCTGCATCGGCGCAATATGCATACGGGCTGAACGCCTGCGCGACAGCATATTGAACCGCACACCCCCGCGCCGCCGGTCTTGCTATTGGGCTTCTAGATGATCAGCCTCGGGTACATTCGCCCGCCGATCAGTACCAAGATTGCCAGCCCGGCCGTCAGCACTGCGAAGTCAGAAGCCAGCGCGAAGCTGCCCGCATGCAAGCCCAGCATCATCGAACGCAGGCCGTCAACGAGGTAGGTCAGCGGGTTCACATGCGCGACGACCCTCAACCAGGGCGGCATGAGGTCGGTCGGGTAGATCGCGTTGCTCGCGAAAAACAGCGGCATGGTGAGCACTTGGCCGATGCCCATGAAGCGCTCGCGGGTCTTCACGATGCAGGCGACGATGAGCGAGAAGGTCGAGAACAGTCCCGCGCCGAGCAGGATCAACGCGATCGAGCCGAGCAACGCGGGGACGCTCCATACGAGTTCGACGCCCAGCGCCACCGCGAGCGCGTAGACGATCAGCGCCTGAACCAGGGCGCGCAAGCCCGACGCCAGTGCCTTGCCCAGCACGAGCGCCGTGCGCGGCGCGGGACTGGCGAGGAATTTGTGCACGATGCCGAGATCGCGCTCCCAAATTACCGAGATGCCGTTGAAGATCGCCACGAACAGCACGCTCTGTGCCAGGATGCCCGGCGCCAGAAATGCCAAGTAGTCAATGCCGCCCGTGGGTATGCTGTGTGAGCGGGCGAACACTTGGCCGAACACCATCAGCCACAGCAGCGGTTGGATCGCGCGCGTGAACAGCTCGACCGGGTCGTGGCGAAGCTTGCGCATGTCCATGTCGGCGATTGCTCCGACCTTGGCCAGGTACAGACCGGCCCTGCGCACGACGTTGTAGGCCATGGTGTGCCCCCTAGGCGAGCCGCTGGCTTGTCCTGCGCTCGCTCGAGGTGTCTACATAGGCATCCGCGGCCTCTGCCCCTTCCTCGGTGTAGCGGGCGAAGAGTTCGTCGAGGGTTGCGGTCGGCAGGCCACTGGCCTGCTGCAACTCGTCCTGACGGCCGCAGGCCACGAGGGCGCCGGCGCGCAGGATGCCGAAGCGCTCGCACAGGGCCTCTGCCTCGTCCATGTAATGAGTGGTCATGAAGATGGTGGTGTCGAAGCGCTCGCGCAGATGCCGGATGTGCTGCCACACCGTTTCGCGCGCGACCGGATCCAGGCCGACGGTGGGCTCGTCGAGGAACAGCACGCGCGGACGGTGCAGCATCGATTGCGCGATCTCCAGGCGCCGGATCATGCCGCCCGAGTAGGTGGCAACCAGCTTGTGCGCAGCGTCGCCCAGGCCCATGAACTCAAGCGCCTCTGAGATGCGCCGCTCGCGCACTGTGCGCGGCAGTTCGTACAGCCGCGCAAACACCAGCAGGTTCTCGTAGCCCGTGAGTTCCCCGTCTGCCGATAGCGCCTGCGGCACGTAGCCGACGACGATGCGCACGAGCTTGGCTTCGGTCTGGATGTCGAAGCCTTCAATGCGCGCGCTGCCAGACGACGGCGGCAGCAGCGTGGTGAGCATTTTGATCAGTGTGCTTTTGCCAGCGCCATTGCGGCCGAGCAGACCGAACGCCTCGCCGTGCGCAACGGACAGACTCACGCGATCCACGACCGTGTGCTCGCCGAAACGGCGGGTGAGCAAACTGGTCGTCAACGCAGGGTTGTCGGACATGTGGCCATGCTAGCCGTCTGCAGCAGGCCTGGGTTGATTTTGCGCAAGCTCCGCTCGGCGAGGCGCAGTACCCTGAAAGCTCTAGGATTGATGGGGCGAGCATGTCGGTCCGATTCACCTTGAACGGCAATCCGGTCGCGCTGGATGGCGATGAGCCGCGGACCCTTCTCTGGGCCCTGCGCACCGAGTTCCAGCTCACCGGTGCGAAGTACGGCTGTGGCGAGGGCCTGTGCGGTGCGTGCACCGTGCTCGTCGAGGACGAAGCGGTGCGCTCGTGCGTGACACCGTTGCGTGCGGCCGACGGCAAGCGGGTAACGACCATCGAAGGCCTGGCGCAGGAGGGCGAGCTGCAGCCCATTCAACAGGCCTTCATCGACCACGGCGCCTTCCAGTGCGGCTATTGCACGAGCGGCATGCTGCTCACCGCGCAGGCGCTGCTGCACCGCGTGTCCAAGCCGACGCGCGCGCAGATCGTAGCCCGCATGGACTCAGTGCTGTGCCGCTGCGGAGCGCATCAACGGATCGTGGCGGCCATCGAGGCGGTCGCTCGCAATTCGGCAGGCTCGCCATGAACGCGGCCGAAAGCCTCACGCGGCGAGCTTTCCTCGAGCGCACCGCAGCCGGCATCGTCGTGCTGGTCGCGGCCGATCCGATGCCCGCCCAGGTGCCGGAGCCCACGCGCTTGTACCCGGAGGACTTCAACGCCTACCTCGCGATCCGTACCGATGGCCGCGTCACCGTCTTCTCCGGAAAGGTCGAGATGGGGCAGGGCGTGCTCACCTCGCAGGCACAGATGGTCGCGGAGGAACTCGGCGTCGACCTCGCGTCGATCGACATGGTGCTCGGCGACACCGACCGCTGTCCCTGGGATATGGGCACTTTCGGCTCGCTGACCACGCGCATGTTCGGCCCCGCATTGCGCGCTGCAGCCGCGCAGGCTCGGCTGACGCTGATGTCGCTGGCCTCCGAGCGGCTCGGTGTGCCGCTGCAGCAGCTGCGGACCGGGCATGGCGTCGTCATGGTCGAGGACGACCCGGCGCGGCGCTTGAGCTATGGTGAGTTATCCGGCGGCGCCCGCATTGCGCGCGTGGTCGACCGCAAGGCTGTGCTGCGCGCCGCGTCGCAGTTCAGCGCTATGGGCCTGTCGCCGAAGCGGCTCGACGGGCGCGAAAAGGTGACAGGCGCGGCGCAGTACGCCGCCGACATCCGCCTGCCCGGCATGTTGTACGCGCGGTTGCTGCGCCCGCCGGCGCACGGGGCGACGCTGGTAGCGCTCGATACCCGTGAGGCCGAAGCGCAGAGCGGCGTGACGGTCGTCAGGGACGGCGAGATGATCGCGGTGCTGCACGCCAATCCCGAGGCGGCTGCGATGGCGCTGACGCGGGTGCAAGCGCAGTGGCGAACGTCCGGCGAGGCGCTGGACCCGCAGAGCATCTTCAATCACCTGCTGCGCCACGGGGCCAGCCGCAAGATCACGCTGGAACGCGGCGACGTTGCATCGGTCCGCCTGGCCGCCAAGGCGCCGCTGGAGATTACCTACCGCAAAGGCTATGTCGCGCATGCGTCGCTGGAGACGCACGCCGCGCTGGCCGACGTGCGTGACGGGCGCGCCACCGTCTGGGCCTCGACGCAGACGCCGTTTCCCACGCGGGACCGCGTCGCCCGGCGACTCGGGTTCGAGGCGAAGGACGTACGCGTTGTCACGCCATTCATCGGTGGCGGCTTCGGCGGCAAAAGCGCCGATGCCCAGGCGCTCGAGGCAGCGCGGCTGGCGCAGCTCGTGGGCAAGCCGGTGCAGGTGGCACGCACGCGGCAGGAAGAGTTTTTCTACGATGCGTTCGATCCCGCTGCCGTCATCACGATCGCTTCTGGCCTGGACCGGGATGGGCGCCTGGACTGGTGGGACGCGTCCGTCATCGGCTCTGGTGAGCGTGGTGCGACGTTGCTCTATGGCGTGCCGCATGCGCGCATCCAGGTCGCGGGAGGCAACGCGTACGGGGTTGATCCGGGCCAGGCCACCATGCACCCGTTCGCGGTAGGGCCCTGGCGCGCCCCCGGCGCGAACATGAACGTGTTCGCCTTCGAGTCGCAGATCGATGCGATGGCCGCCGCAGCGAAGGCCGATCCATTGGAGTTCCGGCTGCGCCACCTCAGCGATGTCCGGATGCGCCGCGTGCTGCAGACTGGCGCCTGTGCGTTCGGTTGGCAGAGCGCGGCCACGCCCAGCAGGCGGGGCGTCGGTCTGGCCTGCAGCCTTGACGCGGGCACCTGCGTGGCAACCTTTGCGCAGGTTACCGTCGACCGTGCCAGCGGCAAGGTGCGTGTGCAGCGGCTGGTCTGCGCGCAGGACATGGGCGTTGTCGTCAACCCGGAAGGGGCACGCATGCAGATGGAGGGTGCCTTGACGATGGGCCTCGGATACTCGCTGAGCGAGGAGCTGCGCTTTCGCGGTGGCGAAATTCTCGACCGCAACTTCGACACCTACCGGATTCCTCGCTTCAGTGACGTTCCTTGCATCGAGACAGTGCTCGTACGCAACGACGAATTGCCGCCCCAAGGCGGTGGTGAGCCGGCGATCACCTGTACCGGCGCGGCCATCGCCAACGCGGTCTTCGACCTCACGGCGGTGCGCATGGATCGTTTGCCGCTCAGCGCCGAGCGGGTGCGCGAGATGCTCGCTGCGACGCACCGCTGATGTGGCGAGGGCCCCCGAGCGCACGAGTGCCTCATGGCGCTCCTGCTGCGATTGGCGATCCGCCCATTGCGATGAACCATTGCGCGCTGTCCGCGTAGCGCTGGCCCCTGGCGCGGGCGTGGCCGAGGCGCGCCTGCTGGTACAGGCGCTGAGCCTCCAGCAGCTGCAGCAGACTGGCCATGCCCGCCTGGTAGCTCTGTTGGGTGAGATCCAGCGTAGCCCGTGCGGCGTCGAGCGCCTTGTACTGGGCATCCTGCAGGGATGCGTCGTGCTGCAGCGCCTCTAGCACGTGCGCCACCTCGCCGAAGGCCGTCAGCAGCGTCTGCCGGTAGATGCCGAGCTGGACAGCGTACTCGTCGATGGCCGCGTCGCGCTGCGAGGCGAGCGCATGGGCATCGAAGATCGGCGCCAGCAAGCCCGCGGCGATGCTCCACACGTTGCTTCCGCTGGCGAAGAGGCCGCCGACAGTCCCCGCCGACGATGTCCAGCCCGCGCTCAGCGTAAACACCGGATAGAGTTGAGCACTCGCTATGCCTGCGGCAGCGTTCGCGGCGTGCAATTGCGCCTCGGCAGCGACGATGTCCGGGCGTTCGCGCACCCATTGCGAGGGCAGTTTCAGCGGCAACTCCCGAGGCAGGGCCAGTGCGCCCAGCTCGATTACCGGCGGCGTCCACTCGGCCGGTGCCACGCCGGCCAGCACGGCAAGCGCGTGGCGCTGGACGCCGGCTTGTTGCAGCAGCGGCGGCAGCAAGGCTTGGTCGCTCGACAGCTGACTTTGCGCGGTCAGTACGTCGAGTCGCGCGGACTTGCCGGCCGCAGTCGAGAGTTGCACGAGCTCGAGGTTGCGTTCATCGACCGCGATGATGTCGCGCACGGCAGCAATCTGCTCGTTGACCGAAGCCAGTGCGATCGCTTGCAGCACGGTATCACCCGCCAGCTTGAGCTGCGCGGCACGCCATTGCGCTTGCTGGTCGGGCGTGAAGTCGAGTGCAGGGCCGATAGTGAAGAGGTTGGCTGCTGGGGCGGATATTCGTGCAGCCCCCGTGTTGGAGCGCTGGACCGACGCGGCGAGGTTAACGCGCGGGTAGGCGCCGCCTCGTGCGGCG